>JBKJKS010000614.1:0-5494 GCA_046597295.1 Saprospiraceae bacterium | reverse complement strand
TTACCGCTATAGTCTGAACGGTACGGCATTCGGCGGCAGCAGTACGTTCATCGGACTGAAAGCCGGTAATTATTCGGTACAGGTCCGCGACGGTCACGGTAATGCAACCGCGGCCGTCGCGGACCTGTACCGAATAATTGCCGGCTTTCAGTCCGATGAACGTACTGCTGCCACCGAATGCCGTACCGTTCAGACTATAACGATAAGGCACCGTGCCGCCGGACACGGCCAGTTGTACCCGCCCATTCTCCGCTCCATAACACTGGGGGTCGATTTTTTGGACCTGAATCATCAGGGAATCCGGCAGCAGGATGCGCACCGAATCGCTGGCCACGCATCCGTTACTATCGCGGACCAGCAGGACATAATTACCCGGACCCAGGTTCGTCAGTCCGGGCGTGGTGGCACCGGTATTCCATTGCAATGTATAGGCGGGTACTCCGCCCAATACGGTCGCTATAATGGTGCCGTTGCTATCGCTGCTGCAAACCAGTGCGGTGGTCGTGAAGTCGACCGTAAGGGGCTGGGGCTGCTGTACTTCTATGGATTGTACGGTGGTACATTCGTCCGCATCGGTCGCGGTCACCTGATAAATACCAGCACTCAGGTTTGTGATGGACGGCCCGGATGTGCTGTTATCCCAGACATAAGTGACCGCCCCACTGCCCGTGCTGCTGATAATATTTACGGAGCCATTGTTCTGGCCAAAACACAGCACCGGCTGCACGGCTATGTTCAGCATAATTTCCGGGGTTTCCGGTATTTTAAAAGCAAAATCGCCGGTACAACCCTGAAAGTCCGTCGCGGTGATGCTGTAGGTTTGGCCGCCGGCCAGTCCGGTAATGAGCATCGCATTGGGCGCACCCGGGACACTCCACTGATAATTATACTGCGCGGTGTCGCCCATGCCGGCGCCGCCTTCGATGGAATTCACGCCAGCTACACCGTTTAGTCCACCGTTACAAAGCGGCGGTGCGAAAATCACGTTTATTTTAATGCTGTCAAATTGTTGTACATCCAGTACCTGCGCACTATAACAACCTTTGGCATCGGTAGCGGTCACGGTGATGCTGCCATTGGGCAAATTCGTGGCCTGTGGTCCGGTTTGTCCATCGCTCCAGGTGAAAATATAGGGTGGACCGTTGTTGCCCATGGCCGTGGCCAATGCTTCGTTATCGCTTACGCCAAAACACGAGCGACGGGTCTGGATAGCCGTCACCACCACCGGGGTAGGTGGCTGATCGACGTTGCCGCTGGTGCTGGTCGTGCAGCCATTCATATCCTGTACGGTGACGGAGTAAGTGCCGGCCGGCACGTTGACCAGTAAGGAATCCACGGAAAGAACATTCCAGGTGTATTGGTAGGGCACCGATCCTCCACTGACGTTTGCGCTGATGGTACCGTCGTCGTCACCGAAACAGCTGACGCTGTTCTGGGTTAAATTCACCGTCAGCAGAGCCGGCTCCAGGACGATACCAACATCCGTTGCCGTACAGCCTTGCGTATCGGTGACAGTAACGGAATAGACCCCGGGCGACAGATTTTGCGCCAGCGAATCGTTCTGTGCATTCGGATCGCTCCAGAGGTAAGAGTATGCGCCGGTACCACCTGCGGCCTGTACCAACAGGCTCCCATTGGTCTGACCGAAACAGCCCACCCCCTGACTGACCACGTTGGTTATCTGTAGCGCAACGGGACAATCTACCCGGACCGTGGCCAACTGCACACAGCCGGCGGCATCGGTCAGCGTAACCGAATAGTCGCCGCAGGGCAAATCGACGGGGGAAGCATCGGTACTGCCGTGGCTCCAGCCGAAGGTGTAGGGGGAGCTGCCGCCGCTCACGCTGGTGGTGATGGTTCCATCGGCCTGGCCGGCGCAGATCGGCGCAGCAGGAACATACTGTACCTCGAGCGGCACCGCTGCAGCGATGTCAACGGTGTTACTCTGGGTACAGCCACGAACATCCTGCACCGTTACCGTGTAAGCGCCCGGACACAGTGCCGAGGGTTGACTGTCGTCCGGTGCAATCAGCGGATTGTCCCACAGGTAGTTGTAGGGTTGACTGCCCCCCGTTGCCACTACCCTGGCCATTCCCAGGCAATCGCCGGCGCATGTTTCCGCGCTGATACTATCAAAACTGACGACCAAAGCGGTGGGTGTTCCGACTATGACGGTGGTCTCCACGGTGCAACTATTCAAATCGCGGACCGTAACCGAATAGGTACCGGCAACCAATCCCACGGCTTTCTGGCCGGTCTGCATATCGCTCCACAGGTACTGATAGGCGGGCGTGCCACCCGTGGCAAATACGGTCGCCGTCCCATTGTCGCCACCAAAACAACGAACGGAAAGGGCAGCCGTGCTATCGATAGACAGCAAGGAAGGTTCAAACACCTGGATGAAGGTGGCGGCCTGGCAGCCTGCCGCATCCGTCACGGTGACAATATGAAAACCGGCGGCCAGACCAGTAGTCGTAGCGGTCATTTGCCCATTGTCCCAGAGGTAGGTGTAAGGTGGTGTGCTTCCGCTGACGGACACCGTCGCCCCACCGTCCGTCCCACCGAAACAGGAGGCTGGAATCTGGCTGGATGCAAACTGGAATGCGGATGGTTCATCGACGACCACGCTGTCGATAGCAGTGCAGCCGTTGGCATCGGTGACGGTCACCGCGTAACAGCCGGCCAGCAAGCCGGTAGCCGTCGCCGTGTTGATCACCGGACCACCCGGGCAGCCCTGCCATTGGTAGTCGATGGCGCCACTGCCACCCGTAACCACCGCCGTTGCCTGGCCGGAATTGTCGCCGTTACAAACCGCATCCAGCACACTGACACTCAACGCCAGGGAGTCGGGTTGCGTCAGCAGGAAAAAAACGGTGTCCCGGCAGCCGGTTTGGTCACTGACGACCACAGAATGCAGACCGGCAGGAAAAACCCCGACCAGATCGCCGTTCGGAAGCGGCGGTCCCAAGCCATCGGGCAAGTACAGGACAGGCGGATTGACATTGGAAACGGAGACATAGGCCGAACCGGTGGAAGTGCCGTAACAGGCCACCGGTGTGGTCAAATTCAGGATGGCATCCAGGGTACACACCACTAAAGGCACGGTATCCGAGCGGATGGCCGGCAAACAATTGATGCTGCCGCCAATCGCACGCACATCAAAATATACTACATCGCCCGGGTTGAGGCCGGATACCTGATGGCTGAGATTGCCGTTGGGCGCCTGCCAGGCGCCGCCATTCACCCGCACCTCGTAACCCAGGGCGCCGGGGACCGGTTGCCAGTCCCAGGTGATTGTGCTGACGCCCACGCTGATCACCTGCAGGCTGGCGGGTGCCGGGAAGAAAGCAGCGACGTCCACGGTCGCCGTGTCCTGGTGCTGACAGCCCAGCTTATCCGTAGCGGTGACGGCATAAATGGTGGTGGCGGAAGGCGTTGCGGTGGGATTCGGACAGTTTGCGCAGCTCAGCGACGTCGCGTTGTTCCAGGCGTAAGTGACGGTATTGACGTAATTGAAACCAATGCTCCACCACTTCACCCGGCCGAACTGAGCGGGTCCGAAGCCATCGGAAACTATTAATTTCCAGTCGCCGTTGACCACTGCATTGGTCAGGTCCGCCCAGTTGCCTTCGGGTTTGTAGGTCCCGTTGAAGGGTGCGGCACTCCCTTGCACGGGCACCGTTGCAGTCGGGGTGAAGCAGGTTACTTTGTAATTTTTCCCGCCGGCGCCATTGCCGGTGCTCAGTTCCAGCTGTTTGCCATCCGGGGAACGGACAAATACCTGCAGATCGCCGGCAAAATCGGTCTCCAGATCCATACAGATAGAGGTAATCTGGGCAGTGGGTACCCCGAGGAAAGGGTAATCCATACTGTTCACGGCAATGGGTGCCGCATAGGGTTTAGCGGGCGGATGGTTAGCAAATCCCAACCGGTAGTCCGGGTAGGCTTCGAAAAGTACTTCCAGGGTAGTCGGTTGGAGCGATGCGGCATCCAACTGGACCGGCGCACCGGCGCACACCATGGTATCCGCTAAGGGCGGATAATCTTCGATGCAGCGGATACAGTCGGGATGCGTAAAAGGCAGCACGGCTACACTGACCAGGGTATCCCAGGCACAACCGAAATTATCCTGCACCGTAAAGTTATAGGCCGCGGTCCCGGCATTTATGGGCGATGCCGCGATGGAATCCGGCGTGGTGAAGAAAATGGACGGGTGATTATTCCAGCTCCAGGTCGTCAATTGCGGGCTAAAAGTCTCGACATTCGGATAAAGAAAGTCCTTGAATTTGATACCCCAGGCAAACAGGTAACCATTATCCGCCTGCCAGTCGTCGATGGCGGTAAACACCCATTCCCCGTTCAGCGGACATCCGACAAAATTGTTGAAAGACTGATAAGGCCGGTAATCGCCCGCCGGCAGGGTACCATTCCCCCCGAGTACAGTATTGGCATACTGCAACCAGCTGGGATTGCCGGCGGTCCCTTTCCAGCAGTAGTCGTACCCGAATCCGGGGATGGGATTGAATCCGTCATTGTCATTCGGCTCCCCCAGGAACACCTGGGAGCCGGTTTGGCCGCCGAAATTGTGTAAAATGGCACTTTGCCCGTTGGGACAGGTCAGTTTTATTTCCAGGTCCGGGATCCAGGAATGCTCCATGTTGACACAAACGCTTTCCAGATCGCTGCCGCTGGTCAGCACCTGGCCCGGGGAAAATTCAGTAAAATACAGGCTGGTTTCGTAAGCAATGCCCGTCCCGTCGGGAATAGCCAGCGAATCGGAGCGGGAGCCTTCCACGGAGAACGAGGCCCCGTTGGGGGTTACGCTGAGCGTACTGCCGGCAACCGTATTCACCGTAGCGCTCAACCGGATAGTATCGCCGGCACAAATGGTGGGGTCCAACATCCCCGTTGGGTCAAAATTGGGTCGCGGCGCCACGCGAACGCGTTGATTGAGGAGGTTGGTGCTGCGGCAGCCTTTTACATCGGTCAAAAAAAGCTGGATATAATAACCGCCCGGCTGATCGTAGCGATGCGAAGCGTTGGGGCCGTACGAAATACCCCCATCCCCGTAATTCCATTCGAAGACGGTGGTCAGATCGCTTTGGCTATACTGAAAACCGTTTTGCGGATACAGACCCTGGCCAGTCAGAAAAATTCTTTCCCGGGGACAAATATCCATCCAGCCGGTGTCCAGCGGCACCGCGACCGGATCGGTGGACACCAGCCTGGACAGCACCTGCTGGCAGGCGGCTACGCAGGAAATAACCGCCGCAAAGCCCGCTGCATGGCCGGAACCGTTGGATTCAAACGTGACCGTCAGGCAGCCGCCCGGGTTCACCGCAGTGGCCTGCACGATGAAGGGCTCCCCCGGCAGATAGTCGCTGGCACAAGCCAGGAGCGGTGCATTGATGTCCGGACCGTCGTAAAAGCAAAGTTCATCGCCGGGGACCAGCAGCACCCCCGAAAAACTCAAGCGGATGTGGGTGCCATTGTT
>JBKJKS010000495.1:0-3114 GCA_046597295.1 Saprospiraceae bacterium | reverse complement strand
GAATTGCGGCCCCGTCGCGTCGTCTACCTTAATGAGCTGGACATAGATCAGCGGATTGGTCGGCCCCGTCGAAACGCACCATTCGTAGATCGTCCAAGTACGTTTTATCTGGAAACTACCGTCGCAGACCTGCAGCACTTGATCGGTGTAGACGGCGTTCAGTTCGCAAAAAGACGTGTTGGGATACAGCGGGAACATCATGCCGAACTCGGTGTAGAAGGGCACGCCGGTCACCGCCGGGCTGATATCGGGGTTGGCGCAATCCACCGTGATGATGGCGGGCGGCATGGTCAGATCGCTCAGGTGCAGCCGCCGGAAGTAGAGGTACTGGGTACAGGTGGAACTGTTGCCGTAGCTGTCGGTGGCCGTCCATTTCCGCAGGGCATAGGAACTCAGGTCGTTCATACCGTTCACGCTGCCGGAGCAGCCGAGATCGGTCCAGGTATCCGTGTAGTTGAGGGTAAAGGCCGTGCAGTTTTCCTGCACGATGGGGTAACCAGCGGCAATGCTCAGGACGTTTTTCAGATATTCCGGCGTATACGTGGTGACGGCACAGGAAAGGACCACGTTCGTGCAGATCAGCTGGGGCGCGAGTTTGTCCTCCACTTTCAGCGTCCCCCAGCAAGAAAGATTGCTGCAGATGTCGGTCACTTTCACCGTCAGGGTCTGCCCGATCTGCGCACAGGTGACGGGATTCGGCAGGGTCTGGCCCGTCGAAGTGGTTATTTTAATCGTAAACAAGGGATCGTCCAGCGTGCCGCCCTGCAGGATCATATCCGGCGTAATCATAGCCTTGCCCTGCTGATCCAGCGAAATGGTCACCAGGTTGTTGCAGGACAGGGCTTTCGGGATGTGGATGGTCACCGCGACGGCATCGGTGTTGGTGCAGCCATTGGCGTCGGTCACCGTGACGGTGTAGAGCGTATTCTGCGCAGGACTGGCGATGGGGGTACAGGTGTTGGCGTTGTTTAAGCCGGTAGCGGGCTGCCAGGCGCAGGAAACACCGCCGGTGGCCGATAAGGGCGTACTGCCCCCGGCACAAATGGGCTGATCCGGGCCAACGACAACGACGGGCGTGGGTTGGACCAGAAACGAAAAAGTGTCCGCTACGCCGGTGCAGGTCAGACCATTGGCCGTGTATTGGGGCAACACAATAACTACGGCCGTTTTCGGCACGATATTGGTATTTTGGGCGATAAAGGTGGCGATGTTGCCGCTGCCCGTGGCATCCAATCCAATGGTCACGTTCGAATTTACCCAGCTGAAAAGTGTGCCGGCTACGCTGCCGCTGAAGACAACCGGCGCGGTGGAAGTGCCGTTGCAAAGACTTTGATTGGATACGGCATTGACCGTAGGTGTGGGCGTGATGGCCACCGGGAGTGACGCCGTAGCGGTCACATTGTTGGCATCGGTGATCGTGACCGAATACAGTCCCGTCGCGGCTGGCGTGGGGTTTGGAATGACCGGATTTTGACCGGAAGAAACAAAGCCATTAGGCCCGGCCCAGCTCCAGGCGACGGCTGCGCCACCCGTCTCGATCAGCAGCAAAGTATCGGTGCCGGCACATAGGGGGGCATTGCTGCCAACGATCACGACGGGTGCACCTTGTCCATATCCGCTCGAAGCACCCAGTAGTAAAGCTGCAGTAATTAAATAGTACCTACTATTATAAAGAATGGCCGTAAATGTCCGCATGTTTAAACGAGTTAAACACCGCGCAGTGCAGCCAGCTGCACATCGTCGGTTCATGGTGAACATACCAAAGTGAATTCAGGATAAAATATAATCCCTTTGGTGTACAAACCCGGACGCTTTCTAGAGGCAAGAAGCAGGGATGAGGCAGGAACTAAAGCCGCGCTGCATTGTTTTATAAAGAAAGGGAAACCGATCGGAGACGACCAAACGAGTCAGAAGATTACGGGGAAGCGGATGACGGATTAAAAACTATGCAAACATAAGCAGCCTCGGACCGCCTGACCTAAGGTTTCGTCGAAATTCATCAAATCCGGACCGTTAAATCTTAGTTATGTCAAAAACATACAGGATTCGGGGAACATTGTTAAAAAATGTCAATTTTGTGGCGGAATTTTTTCTTACCGCTGAAACTTTCCGATCTTGATTCGTTTTGATAGGAAGTAAAAACCAAGATCAACCATGCGTCAGTTAAAGATTGCCCACAAAATAACCAATCGCGAGAGTGCTGCGCTGGATAAGTATTTGAACGAAATCGGGAAAATATCCATGCTCACGCCGGAAGAAGAAGTGCGGCTGGCGCAGCGTATCCGGGAGGGCGACCAGGAAGCCCTCGACGGAATGACCCGCGCGAACCTGCGCTTCGTGGTTTCCGTAGCCAAGCAGTACCAGAACCAGGGTCTGAGCCTGTCCGACCTCATCAATGAAGGTAACGTCGGGCTGATCAAGGCCGCCAAACGTTTCGACGAGACCAAAGGCTTTAAATTCATCTCCTATGCGGTCTGGTGGATACGCCAGAGCATCCTGCAGGCCATCGTCGAGAACAGCCGCATCGTGCGCATGCCGCTCAACAAAGTGGGATCGTACAGCAAAGTAAATGAGGCCTATATTTCGTTCGTTCAGTCCTTTGAACGCGACCCCTCCGATGAAGAGCTGGCCGATGTGCTCGGCGTGACCATCAAGGAGGTGCAGACCATGACCCGCGGCACCGTACGCCACGTTTCGCTGGATGCCCCCCTGTCGAGCAACGACGAGGGCGAGGCCACCATGCTCGACGTAATGATGCCCGATGATGCCAGCGAACCGGATATGGAACTCATGGCCGAATCGCTGCGCGACGAAGTGGCCTACGGGATGAATATCCTGGCGCCGCGCGAAGTGGAAGTGATCTCCTGCTACTACGGCCTGAACGGTTATAAGCCGCTCAACCTGGAAGAGATCGCCGAACGCTATGGCCTGACCCGCGAGCGGGTGCGCCAGATCAAGGAACGCGCGATCCGACGCTTGCGTAAAGCCTATAACACCGAAGCGCTCAAAGCCTATTTGGGCTGATTGCTTCCGGCATGGGTCCATCCGTTCGGCCCCGGCGAGGCAGATGGCTGCGCAAGGGGCTGCTTGGCCGGGGCCTTTTATAGCCACGAA
>JBKJKS010000605.1:0-3748 GCA_046597295.1 Saprospiraceae bacterium | reverse complement strand
CGACGTTACCATCGCCGAAATTGTAGCCAGCGCCCAGGTACTGGTTGCTGAACTCATTTCCGACTTTAAACAATTCGCCGGAGTTAAGATCCTGGTAGATGTCGTTTCCCCATTGCTGGGCCAGCTCACCCTGCAGAAAGAAGCCCCTGAACACCTTGGCCCGCAGGAAGATCCCCGCTTCCGTGTCAAGCACGTTGAGGGCTTTGAAGCCACTTTGCTTCAGGGAAGAATAGGAAAGCGAGACGCGCGGACCCGCTGAAAAGGGGCCGTAAATTTTGTAACCCACCATAGGGGAAAGACCAAAGCTGAATATGCTGGCGCCGTTATAGCCGCTGAAGCCGATACTGACCCCACCGCCATACCAGAGCCGGGAAGCGAAGCCAGTAAGTTCTTTCTTTTCCGGGCGTTCGGGATGTTCCCGGCGCTCTTCCCGGCGATCGCGGTCATTTTGCGCGAACAACAGGTTGGCAGAAAAGAGCAGCAGAAAGAAAAGGACCGGGATGTGGAGCAGTTTTTGCTGATTCATATAAACAAACTTTTTGAAGGTAAATAAGAACAATTTGTGGCTGCAAAGGTAAACAAGGCCGTCAGAGTCGCAACTTTGACGCTAAATCTTGCTGACAGCTACGGGTCCAAATTCGATCATTTTAGCGAAAGTCTTCTTTTTCCGCTCCACAGAAAACGAAGTTTTAAACAAACACTACTTTTGTAGCCGAAAATCGCCGGCAGGCTATTCATATCCAACGCCGATTCCCCACAATACTTATGCCCCGTGTAACAATCGCTGCTGTTCCCACTGTTCCGGGAAGGGTAATACAGTATCTAACCTACACTTTATCAACAGTTTAAAAATCTTTTCTGGTCAATGAGCAATCGTTTACGTCTGCTTTGCCTGGCGATACTCCTCGTCAGCACCTTACTGCTGCCTAATCTGAGCTACGCGCAAATATTTAACGGTGAACAGCAGAAAATGCTGTCCCTGCAGTTGCAAAATCAAATCAGTCACTGGGAAGTTTACCGGCTGGATGCCAACGGCCTGACCCATTTTGTCAAAAATAATCCCGGTACGCCGGCAGAAGTGCACCTTGGCGGACACCACTGGCGCCTGGATCTGAGCCCTAACCCCATTATTTCCTCCGATTACACCTTGCAGGTGCTCAGCCCCAATGGCCTGGTGGTGACCAGAGCCGCCGGGCCCAAGGCCTTTCGCGGCCAAGACCTCGCCGGTGGCGGCCGGGTGCGCCTCACGCTGGATCAGGATTTCATTTATGGTTTTGTGGAAGAAGGGGGCGAGCGCTATTATATTGAGCCGCTGTGGTATTATGTACCCACGGCGGACCGAAACCTGTTCCTCACCTATGCTGCCAAAGACGTCAACCGTGAAACCGACGCTACGTGTGCCGTACTGGAAGGGGAAGAAAAACTGCAGCATCTGCAGGGTGCAGAACCCCATGCGACGAGCGGCGAGGCGGAAAGTATGGCCTGCTACCAGATTGACCTGGCCATCGCTTCGGACAATTCGATGTTAACCAAGTATGGCTCCGTGGGAGGGGTAGAAAACCACAACATTGGCGTCATTAACGACGTGGAAGTGGACTACAGCGGTAATTTCAACCACGACCTGACTTTCAACATCGTTACGCAATTCGTCTCTTCCGGCAGCGATCCGTGGACCAATTCGACCGATCCCGGCGTGCTGCTGAACAGCTTCCGGACTTGGGGAAATGCCGGCAATTTCGGGGTCACCTTCGACCTCGGCGAATTATGGACCAACCGCGACATGGATGGTAATGTGATCGGCATCGCTTACCTGAACGGCGTTTGCAACAGCAATAAATACCACTGTCTGCAGGATTTCACCAGCAATTCGGAGTTGCTGCGTTGCCTGACCTCCCACGAGATCGGTCATAATTTCAGCTGCGTACACGATAGTGGCAGTCCCTGTACCTTCATCATGTGCCCGTCCGTATCGACCTCCAACAGCTGGAGCAGCAATTCGGTAAACTCGGTAAATGGTTACATCACGCCCCTGATCAACAACGGCTGCCTGGCGCCCTGCGGACCGCCACCGGCGCCGATCTCCGCCGCTTTCGAATGGCTGCCGGATCCGGGCTGTGTCGGTCAACCGATCCAGTTCACCGATCTGTCGACCGGCGGCATTACCGGCCGGACCTGGACCTTTACGGGCGGCATACCAGCTACTTCCACCCAGACCAATCCGACGGCCACCTGGAATGCAGCGGGCACCTTCAACGTGAAACTCACCCTGACCGGAGTCGGCGGACCCGTATCGCTCACCCAACAAGTGACCATTCAGCCCTTGCCGGTGGCCAATTTCACGAGTTCCGTCAGCGGCCTGACCGTCAGTTTTACCAGTACATCCAGCAATGCCACCGATTACGATTGGGATTTCGGTGACGGTGACGGTAGCACTGAAGCGAACCCGGTCCATACCTATGCGGAATCAGGCATTTACACCGTAAAACTTACGGTCACCAACGCTTGCGGCAGTTCGATGAAGACCCTCCTGGTCAATACGGCGCCGACCGCAGATTTTGCAGCCGATCAGACCGCCGGCTGTGCCCCGTTCACGGTGCACTTCTCCAACCTCTCCTCCTCGAATGCTGCGACCTTCATCTGGCAATTCCCCGGTGGTGCGCCGTCGCAATCAAGCCAGGAGAACCCCACCGTTGTTTATCCCACCAGCGGTATGTTTCCGGTCACTTTGACCGCTAGTAATGGATCGGGTTCCTCCACCATTACGAAAACCAATTATATCATGGTGCAAAACCTGCCGTCCTCCACCTTTACCTACGTGGTAAATGGCCTGACGGTAAATTTCACCAATACTTCCGTCAACGCCACCTCGGCCAGCTGGAATTTTGGCGACGGCGGCATGAGCACCCAATTGAGCCCGAGCCATACCTACGCCGCAGGCGGCACTTATTCCGTTGTGCTTTCCTCCATCAATGCCTGCGGCACGGTGACCAACACCCAGTCGGTCGTCCTCGTCTCCGCACCCGTCGCTGCCTTCACGGCGACGCCCACCAGTGGCTGCGGACCGCTTACGGTGCAGTTTTCCAACCAGACGACGGGAGGCGCTACCACTTACAGCTGGCAATTCGCCGGTGGTACCCCGGCCACATCCAGCGCAGCAAACCCGAGCGTGGTGTATAACACGGCTGGCACGTACTCCGTCACGCTGACGGCCACCAATGCGGCCGGCAGCAGCACGGCTACCCAATCGAATTACGTGACGGTATACAGTGGACCCACTGCGGCGTTCAGCAGCTCGGTGGCCGGTTCCACCGCAACCTTTACCAACACGACCGCGGTTGGTACGGCACCCGGCGCCACCACCTATGCCTGGAATTTCGGAGATAACACCACCAGTACCTTAGCCAATCCGACCCATACCTACGCCGCCGACGGCACTTACACCGTGACGCTGACCGCCACCAACAGCTGCGGCACCTCGACCGTCACCCATACCGTAGTAATTGCTACGCCGCCCACTGCCAATTTTACAGCGAACGTGACCAGCGGCTGCGCGCCGCTGACCGTGCAATTTACCAGCACCTCGTCGGCGAATGCGCAGACGTTCAACTGGCAGTTCCCGGGCGGTACACCCAGCAGTTCCACGGTGCAAAACCCGACGGTGGTTTACAACACGGCCGGCACGTACTCGGTCACGCTCACGGTGAGCAACGCGGCGGGCAGCAACACCGCTACGCAAACCAACCTGATC
>JBKJKS010000182.1:0-12199 GCA_046597295.1 Saprospiraceae bacterium | reverse complement strand
CCTGCCGTGGACGGGCTTATTTTCCACTTTGCTGCACCCACTTTGCATTGGCTGAAGCTGCTACCTTTGCGCCCCGATGGAAAACCGCCTTGTTGCTTCCGATCTGCTGGCTGCCGGTCTCAACCGCCCTTTGCTCGACGTGCGTTCGCCCGGCGAATATGCGCAGGGACACGTGCCCGGCGCGCTGAACTTTCCCCTGTTCAGCGATGTGGAGCGCGCTGCGGTGGGCACGATCTACAAGCAGCAGAGCCGCGAACGCGCTTTGGAAACGGGTCTTGAATTGGTGGGTCCCAAGTTAGCAGACTTCGTCCGGGAAGCCCGGCGGCTGGCGACGACCGGCCAATTGATCGTGCACTGCTGGCGGGGCGGTCAACGCAGCGGCAGCATGGCCTGGCTGCTGCGCCAGGGCGGGCTGGACGTGCTCACCCTCGAAGGCGGCTACAAAGCTTACCGCACCTGGGTGCTGGCGGATCTGGCCGCACGGCCGTATGACCTGCGTATCATCGGCGGGCGTACGGGAACGGGCAAGACCAAAATACTGCGCGCCCTGCGTCAAATGGGCGAACAAGTGATCGACCTGGAGGGATTGGCGCACCATAAGGGCTCGGCCTTCGGCTTCATCGGCGAGCTGCCGCAACCGACGGTGGAGCAATTTGAAAATGAGCTGCACACCGCCCTGCACCGCCTCGATCCCGCCCGGCGGATCTGGGTCGAAAACGAGAGTCACAGCATCGGACGCATTTACATTCCCGATGGGTTCTGGCGGCAAATGAAGGTCGCCCCCCTGCTGAACGTACAAATTCCGCAGGCAGCACGTCTGCAAAACCTGCTGGATGATTACGTGGGAACCGATAAATCCGAGCTGAAAGCGGCTTTTCTGAAAATTGACCGCAAACTCGGCGGTCAGCACCTCCAGGCGGCGCTGGAAGCGTTGCAACGCGACGATTTTGCGGCCGCTGCTGAAATTGCCCTCCATTACTACGATAAAACCTACCAGCACGGCCTGGAGACCAGCCAGTCAGTCGCGTTGCAGCCCATGGAATTTGCGCATGGCCATCCGGCAATCATCGCCCGCCACCTGGTGGAAACGGCGGATGCGGGGCGGGAGAAGTGAAGGGTGGATATAAAAAAACGCCGACCAAAATCTGGCCAGCGTTTTCCACGGGGGTAAATGATTTTCGTTTAATCGTCAGAATAATCTGGCGACAAAACGAACTGCGTGCACACAACCCATGATCAGTACCGTCAGCAAAGCGGCCGGTATGCTCACTATTAGTACCAAGGCGCACATCGGCAGCTGGGTGACTAAATTACGTTGTGTGTCCCGCTCGTGAAAGCGGGGGAGGGGAATAGAAACAATCTTCGGCATATTCACAAAAATTTAGAAGGACAGGGATTAGAAAATCCGAATAGGCAAAGATCGTTCTTTTACGCTTGTGTTAATTCTTTGTTTTGTAATAAAAAGGTATTTTTTTTAGAATATGACATTTGACCAAATAAAAAAGCCACCCCGGGGTAGGAGCGGCTTCGGATGTATCCAGTGTAATCGGTACGCAGGACTAAAAAAACAATCGATCAATACGGATGGCCTGGGGGCAACAAATTGGTTTGTCTCCTAAACGCCAGTCTACCAGAAAGTCACGCCGCTTCGCCCGGCTTCGCTTTTCTTTGACAAATCTTTGCTTTTCATTCACCAATCCAGACCCTGTTCTCATGCCGATGCGTCTACTTCTGATTTGCCTATCGCTGGCTATGGCCGCTGCAGCCCCCCTGCCGGCGCAATCCGATCCTACCTTCCTGAAAATCTTCCCCAATGTCAAACGCGGCTACACCCTGTGTCCGGCCGGCGACGGTAACCTGTACGTCGGCGGCGTAGTCATCGGCCGTACGGCGCTGCTCAAAATCACGCCCAACGGTGAGGTACTGAGCAGCGATTTCCTGGATTTCGCGACCGGTAACCTCGACCATGTGTCCGAACTGCTCGTGGATGCCGACGGCATGGTGGTCGGTTGCGGCACCCAGGGCACGGAGGATTTGCGGCGCGGCTTCGTATTTCGATACAATCCGTTGACCAAGAACGTTTTGTGGGCTAAAACGCTGGAAGAGGAGTTGTCATCCTTCAACGGCTTGTTGGAGAAGTCGCCCGGCGGCGACTACCTGGTCTACGGGGAAGTGTTTGACGTGACCGGCATCACCAGCGATGCCCTGCTGCTGCAGGTGGAACGCAACACGGGGGCATTGGCTCCATCCCCGGCCAAACGCTTCCACTTGGGTAAAAAAGAATCTTTCCATGCGCTGGTAGCGGATGGCCCGGCGCTGTATGCCTTGGGCCGGGCCAGTAATGGCATGAGCATCTTCACCGATTTCTACGTTCATCCTGCGCTGAGCCGGCTGGATACGGCCACGGGCCTGCCCAGCTGGACCCGGTTGAGCGGCGCACCGCTCCCGGCGCCGGCCCAGTTGCGCGGGCGCGACCTGATCCTGGATGGTAATGCCCTTATTTCTACCTACAGCGGGAGCGCTACCGACCCCTCGCTGTCCACCACGAACTTTTTTCTACAAAAACATCGCCTGGATGGCACCCTCGAATGGGCGAGAAAGTACGATCTCACCGAGTGGAATAACGAGGTGGCGGAAGAGCTCATCCGGGTGGCGGACGGCTACATCGTCTACGGACAGGCCCGTAACGGGGACGGAAACAGTTTATTCGTCGTGAAAACCGACACCGCAGGAAACCCGGTGTGGGCCAGCAAATTGCACTACGGCGCTAACGATGGCTTTGCCCAGACCGAATCGCAGCAGGGGCAGATCGTGGCCCTGGGGAACGGCCTGTTTTTTACGGCGACCACGGAACAGGCTAATGGCGATAGCCGCATGCTGCTGGTCAAAACCCGGCTCGACGGCACCATGGGGGACAGTTGCAGTGCTTTCGTACCGACGCCCGTGCTGCTCCTGCCCGGTGCCAACCTGACCAATGCGCCCGTCACGCTGCAACTCTTGAATCCGGTGCTTCCGCTGCTCGAGGCGCCACATACTACTGTGCTGGCCTTTCCGGCTACGGTGGAAACGGTTTGCCAGACGGGCCTGACGCCGCCCATTTGTAACGACACCCTCGACCTGGGGCCGGACGTTCTCCTTTGCCAGGACAGTACCGTTACGTTCCACGCGGGTGGCGGTTTTGTAAGTTACCTGTGGCAGGACGGTTCCACCGACTCTACATACACCACCAGCCTGTACGATGTGTACTGGGTGGAAGTAACGGATTCGTGTGGTGCAAAACAACGGGATTCCGTATTACTGACGGTCAAACTGCTGGGCGACACCCGTTTTCCGGATACTATCCTTTGCGCCGGTGAAAGCCTGACCTATGCTGTTCCGGGTTTCGATGCTTATTTCTGGGCGCCAGCGGCAGGGCTGAGCTGCGACACCTGCGCCACCGTCGTACTTCAGCCCTCGGTCACGACGGTGTACACGCTGCTGGCGACCACTACGGACGGCTGCATCCTGCAGGATACCTTCGAAGTAGCGGTACTGCCCCTGCCGACCCGGACGCAGGTGATCGAACTGAGCCCTGGAGACACGATTATCCTGCAGGGCGTGCCTTACACGCCACCCACTATGGTGGTGCTGACCCTGCCGGCTACCGTTGGCTGCGATACCGTGGTGACGTATGTGTTGCAATTGCAAACGACTATTACCATCGACTGTCCTAATGATCTCACCGTAAATGTACAGACGGGCTTGCCTGGCACCGTGGTCGACTATGGCCTGCCGACGGTCCACACGACTTGCCCCGATACTGCCGTCACCTACACCTTATTAAGTGGTTTACCGGTGGGCGGCGTCTTCCCACTGGGGGTAACGGAGGTTTGCTACGCGATCACCGACGCTTGCGGTAATGCCGACACCTGCTGCTTCCGGCTGACGGCACAGGAACAAACGCCCCCCTGTGATATCAAGACTAATGGCTGCCTGCGCTACGAATTGCTCGCCATCAAATTCGATGCGCTTGGACAACGCCGCTACACCATCCGGGTAACCAACTATTGTGCGGAGGCATTAGCGTACACCGCTTTCGAATTGCCCGGCAACGTCACGGCCGTCGCCCCGGCCGATGGGTCGGTCTTCACCGCCACGAGCGGTCGCAGCTACGACGTGCGCAATCCCAACCCGTCGCCATTCCATTCCATCCGGTTCAAAGCCCAAACCGGCGTTTTACTGAATCTCGGCGCCTCCGATGTTTTCGTATATTCTTTGCCCCAGCAATCTGCACCCAATTATATCCACGTGACGGCCAGGCTGAGCAACGGTCAATTCTACCCGGCTTTACTGAATACTTTTTACTGTCCGGTGCAGCCTTACCCGAACTTTGCTCCGGGCACGGGCGCAGCGCGGACGACCGCCTCCCTGCCGGTGTTCCCCAATCCGACGGATGGCGTGCTCTTCGCCGATTGCTCAGCCTGGGCCGGACAGTCCATCCAGCTACAAATTGTAAACGCCCAGGGACAGCGGGTATTCCGCCAAAGCCTGACGGCGGATTACGCACCCCAGGCATTGGACCTGCCGGTTGGCCTGGCCAACGGGCTGTATTTCCTGGAAGTATATCCTGCCGGCGAACAACGGGTAGTGCAACGGTTTGTGGTGCAACGTTAAGGTCAGCTGGTCAAAAAATGAATGCGCGTGGTCGCCCGGAAGATTCCGGGCGACCACTTTTTATAATGGGGATTACTGGGGAGCAGTCTGGCCATCCTGGGGAGAGGTTTACACATTTTTAAATATTATCTGTGAAAGGCGGGGCCTCACAAAACCTCGTGGGGATTTTGTTCGTACGTCCGCTCAGAACTCTTTGCTGGACCGGGTTCGTTTCTGAACGGGGCCAGCGATGAATATTCCAAACCGGCACCCGCTGTGGTGCCATTGTTATTATTACCTGCTTTTCACCATCATTTTACCATTAACTAGCAATCATGAGCAATTCAACCAAGAGAATCGCTGGCTGGCTCGGAATCGCCGCTCTGCTGTTCGGCATGGGTACGCCGGCGCTGTACGCCTCCAGTCACCGCGAAGCACCACTTATTCTCGGTGATCCACAGGCGGATAATACGGACGTCTACGCCTTTCGCAGTCCGGACAATCCGAATACCGTCACCCTTATTGCCAACTACTATCCCTTCGAACTACCCCAGGGTGGTCCAAACTATTACAATTTCGGGGAGAATATCCGCTACGAAATCCACGTGGACAACAATGCGGCAGTATCCGGCGACGAGATCACCTACCGGTTCACGTTTCAGCTGGTCAACGAAGATCCGACCACGTTTTTCAACATTCGCCTGAAAAAGCAGAACCTGAAAGCGACTTATACGCTCGAGCGCAGCATGGATGGCGGACAGACGTTCAGCACCATTGTCATGAACGGCAAAGTGCCACCGACCGACATTGGACCCCGCTCCATCGAATCGCCGGTGGGCCTGGAAACCAATTATGAAGCATTGATCACCGATGCGATCATGACGGCTTCCACCGGGGAGAAAGTCTTTTGCGGCCCGGCCGATGATCCGTTTTACGTGGATCTGGGTGGCATTTTCGACCTGGGGGATGCCCCCCGGCAGAACAGCCAGCCACGCGACGGACTGGGTTTCTACAACGTCCACACCATCGCCATTCAGGTGCCGATTGCCACGTTGCGCAAAACCGGCGCGCCTTCCACGCCCACCAGTATTCTCGATTCGGACTACGTGATCGGCGTGTGGGCTTCGGCCAGCCGCCCGGCCACCCGCACCCTGCAGACCAACGGCCAGGATCCTGTCGATCAGGGCAACTGGATCCAGGTGTCGCGCCTGGGGATGCCGCTGACCAATGAAGCGGTCATTCCGATCGGCGACAAAGATTACTGGAACCGCCTGACGCCTTATCAGGAAATTACGGAAACGACGCTGGATAATTATTTCTTCAACCCCGAGTTGGCCCTGTACATGGATGATTCGCAGTTTGGTACCGCCGTGCCGGCCTTTGCGCCACTGCGTATCCAGACCAACTCGCTGGGTGCTTTCGATTTCCGGAACGGTAAGAACGGTTTGTTCGCGCTGAAGGGCAGTGCGGCCGTTGCCGGTACCGCCCTGGATGATGCCATCTTCGGTACCCTGTTGCTGCCCGGCGCCGGTAAGCCACGCTCGGTGGACCTGTGGCCGATATTTCATACCGGCGTACCCAATTTGCCGCCTTACCAGCTGGCTACCGGCAAGAACGGAAACCCGCTGGCCGCCGGCAAACCCTTCATCAACAACTTCCTGCCCAATGGCGGCGACATGCTGCGGCTGAATATGGCCGTACCCGTGACCGATCGCAACAGCCCTGATTTCAGTCCCCTGGGTATTGTACAGGCGGCCGTGCTGGGTTTGACCAATCCTGCCTACAACGCCAACACCAGCATCCAGGCCATTCCTAACATGGATGGATTTCCCAATGGCCGTCGTCTGGAAGATGACGTGACCGTCATCGAACTGCAGGCCGTCGCCGGGGTCGCCCTGGCCGCTATTGGTCTCTGGTACGACGATTACATTCCCAACGTAACGGCCAGCCCCGTCACCCCTAAACTGGTGGGTGTGCTGTCTTACCGCACCGGGGTGAACAACAACGATAAGCACTTCAAAAGCACCTTCCCCTACGTGGCTTCGCCCTGGCGCGGTACGGAGATCGGGCAGTAGTGCCAGCCAACCGGTTCGGGTTTTCGGGCAGTCAGCTGCCTCCCCGACCGGCATTGAAAACCATCATTATTAAAAAAACATTTGACATGACGCACAAACTCAATACATATTTGCTTGCGGGCGTAGTCTGGGCATTGGCGGTCACCGCCGGTCTGGCCTCCAGCCACCGCGAAGCGCCCCTTACTTCCAATGATCCGCAGGCGGACAACGTGGACGTGTACGCTTTTCGCAGTCCCAACAGTCCCAACATGATCACGCTCATCGCTACCTACATCCCGATGCAGCTGCCACAGGGCGGACCGAACTACTATCCTTTCGGGGAGAACATCCGCTACGAAATCCACGTGGACAACGACGCCGCCATCTCGGGCGATGAAGTGACCTACCGCTTTACCTTTACCCGGGTGAATGAAGACCCCACCACGTTTTTCAACATTCGTTTGGGCAAGGAAAACCTGAAAACCACCTACACGCTCCAGCGGAGCATCGACGGCGGCGTTTCTTTTCAGACCATCGTCCAGGACGGCGTGGTGCCGCCGCCCAACATCGGGCCGCGCTCTATCGAGTCCGGAGTGGGCCTGGGCGGCATTTTCGACCTGGGGGACGCTCCCCGTCAGAACGGTAATCCCGTAGACGGCCTGGCTTGCTATAACGTGAGCACGATTGCCCTGCAGGTACCGATCCAGACGCTGCTGAAAGCCGGTGTATCGCCGGCGCCGACTTCCATTTTGCAAAGTGACTTCGTGATTGGCGTATGGGCTTCGTCCAGCCGTCAACAGATCCGTACGCTGTCGGCTACGGCCAATCCGACCTACTCCGGCCCTTGGATCCAGGTGTCGCGTCTGGGAATGCCCCTGACTAACGAAGCGGTGATTCCGATCGGCAAAAAAGATTTCTGGAATTCGCTGACGCCTTACCAGGAGATCTCGGAAATCACCCTGGATGAGTATTTCTACAATCCGGAACTGGCGCTGTACATGGACGATTCCCAGTTTGGCGGCGCAGTGCCGGCTTTTTCCAAACTGCGCATCCAGACCAATTCGCTGGGCGCTTTTGATTTCCGGAATGGTAAAAATGGTTTGTTCGCCCTCAAGGGTTCGGCTGCTGTAGCCGGTACTGCGCTGGACGATGCTGTCTTCGGTACCCTGCTGCTGCCAGCAGCCGGCAAGCCGCGTTCGGTGGACCTGTGGCCTATATTCCATACGGGTGTGCCCAATGTGCCGCCTTACCAACTGGCCACCGGCAAAAACGGTAACCCATTGGCGGTCGGTAAGCCTTTTGTCAATAATTTCCTGCCCAACGGCGGTGATATGCTGCGCCTCAACATGGCGGTGCCGGTCACGCCCCGTAATGATCCGAAGTTCAGTTCGCTGGGCCTCATTCAGGCCGCCGTACTGGGCCTGACCGATCCGGCTTACAACACGAACGCCAACCTGCAATTCATCCCGAACATGGATGGTTTCCCGAATGGCCGCCGCCTGGAAGATGACGTGACGCGGATCGAACTGCAAGCCGTGAGTGGTATTGTCCTGGCCGCTATCGGACTGTGGTACGACGACTATATTCCCAATTCCACCCCGAGCCCCGTCACGCCGCAGCTGCTGAATGTGTACACCTACACCACTGGCGTGGAGAGCAATGATGTGCCCTTCGCGACGACCTTCCCCTTTGTGGCCGAGCCACGTCGCGGCACCAGCGAGTGCGGCGGTCCCGTATTCGTCGGTACCAACGATGTGTTCAATGGCGGTATCATCGGCCTGGACCAGAAGCCGGTGCTGATGCGCAATTTCCCCAATCCGTTCACCACGCAGACCACCTTCCAGTTCAAGGTGAATACGCCGATGAACGTCTCGGTGCGGGTATATGACCTGCGTGGCGCTTATGTGGCTACGCCTTATACGGGCTTTGCCCCGGAAGGCGAATTCCAGCAGGTCTGGAATGCCGGAAATATTGCGCCGGGCATTTACATGGCCAACCTCTACGATGCGAACGGACACCTGTTGCAGTCCGGCAAACTGGTGAAAACGCAGTAGGCAGTCGATCAGGGTTGATAAAAGTTGATCAGGGTTGATTAAAAACCGTTGGTCAATGGATCGTCCCCGAATTTCTACCACGATAGCATAAATCATGTTCGCTGCCCAACCCGTTACCGGTGTTGGGCAGCGAATTTTTTTTAAGTGGTCGTGCCGTCGTGGTCATTAGACTTGCTGCGCATTGACAATCACGATGTTGTGCAATCAACCCGCGAATTTATTCGTGGGTAAATACTATAATTATCCTTTTGACCAACCGATTTATCGGTTTAGGGCAAGTCAAGCCAAAAAACCGATAAATCGGTTGGCCTGGCCGTTTTTGACGCATAGCCCACGAATAAATTCGTGGGTTGAAAATCACAAGTGTCTGATTATTAACCCGCAACAAGTCCATTATTTCCGTTTTTACCCGCATGATATAACAGTGGCTGCCCCGACGCTTCGGGACAGCCACTGTTTTATGGAACCATAAATGACTGGCTAAACGCTCAATCCTTAGTCTGCCGCCGTTTCATTTCATCGCGGATCTTAGCCGCCATCTCATAGTCTTCCGCTTCCAGCACTTCCTGCAGACGACGTTGCAGGGCATCCAGTGAATGGGTCTCGATGGCGTCGCTGTCCATATTGGCCGGAATGGAGGAGCCGATGCGGCCGACACCGCCGTCTTCCTGGTCTTCCAGCAACACGCCGGCGGCTTCCAGGATAAAATCGTAGGTAAAGATCGGACACTCGAAGCGGACCGCCATGGCAATGGCATCGGAGGTGCGGGAATCAATTTCAAAGACCTCGCCGGCACGTACACAAACCAGACGGGCGTAAAAAATGCCGTCCAGCAGGTTATTGATCACGACTTCTTTCAGTTTGATCTCGAAGGTGTCCAGCGCACTTTTGAAGAGGTCATGGGTTAAGGGGCGATTGGGGACCATCCGCTCCATGGCGACCGCAATGGCCTGGGCCTCGAAACTGCCGATCACGATCGGCAGCCGGCGCTGGCCCCGGCGCTCCCCCAGTACCACCGCGTAATTATGCGATTGGGTCATGCTGTGCGAAAGGGCCACTATGTCCAATTCAATACGTTTCATGGCAAAAAATTATGATTTTCCTCGTGTGGGTTTGCAAAAATAACCTGGAATTCCGGATTTTGAATCTGGAACCTGGCCCATTGACAAAACGGATTGCGCCGCAGCGCTCAAAGTCGTCGGGATTCCCTCGGCAACAGCCGGCTAAGACGGCCTAATTCGCCGCTTTGAACTTTTTCAGGGCCTCATTCAGGCGCGGCACGATCTCGAACAGGTCGCCCACCACACCATAGTCAGCCGCTTTAAAAAAAGGTGCCTCGGGGTCTTTGTTGATGACCACGATCTTCTTCGAGTTATTCACGCCGGCCAGGTGCTGGATGGCCCCGCTGATACCCAGGGCAATGTAGAGGTTGGGCCGGATGGCGATCCCGGTCTGTCCGACATGCTCGTGGTGGGGGCGCCAGTGGCTGTCCGCCACCGGCCGCGAGCAGGCCGTGGTAGCGCCGAGGGTGGCGGCCAGGTCTTCCACGATCCCCCAGTTTTCGGGGCCTTTCAGCCCGCGCCCGGCGGAGACCACGATTTCGGCCTCCGGAAGGGGCACGATGCCTTCCAGCGTCTTGATCTCTTTCACCCGAACGCGGCTCTCGCCGGCCGTACTGGTCACGGTTTCCACGCTGGCCGGTTGGCCGGTAGCCTCGGGCCGCACCGCATTGCCCAGCAGGGAAATAATTTTAATGGGGCTGCTGAGTTCGTACTCGGCGATGGCTTTACCGGAGAAGACCGATTTTTTCACCCGCAGCGCCGCGCCCTGTACCACCGGCAGGCTGTTCACCCCCGACACGAGCCCGGCATTCAGGCGAACCGACAAGCGGCCCGCGATGGCCTTGCCCGTGGAAGTATGGCTCAGTACGATCAGCACGGCGTTATTTTGGCGGGCCACCTCCGCCAGCGCGGCGGCATAGGTCTGGCTGTCGGTGTTGTCCAACCGCGCATCCGCCACCTGCAGCACCCGGCTGGCCCCGTAACGTCCCAACTCTTCCGCGCCGGTGACATGGGCGCCCAGCGTGACCGCGACGCAGGTGGTACCCAGCAGATCAGCGGTCTTTTTGCCGTAGGTAACGGCTTCGAATGCGGTTTTCTTAAAGTGTCCGCGGGGGGATTCTGCAAATACCAGGACCATATTTTCGAATGATAAATGATGAATGATGTGTGATGAACAACGTATGATGAATAACCATTCATCATTTATCATTCATCATTAAATTACTTTCGCTTCCTCGTGCAACAGCCGCACCAGCTCGTCCATTTGGTCGGGCTGCAGCATCTTGACGCCGGCTTTGGCGGGTGGCAATGTGAATTGCACCGGATGGACGGTTTCTGCAAAGGCCACGGCCGGCAGCACCTGGAGCGGTTTGGTGCGGGCAGCCATAATCCCGCGCATGTTCGGAATCCGCTGTTCGGCCATGCCTTTGGCGGCGCTGACTACGAAGGGCAGGTCAGCTTCCAGCACTTCCACACCGCCTTCAATATCACGTTCCAGCGTCGCCGTCTGGCCGTTCAGGTCCAGCTTGCTCGCGTAGGATACGTAGGGCAGTTCCAGGTGTTCGGCCACCATGGCGCCGACTTCGGAGCCATTATAATCGATGGTTTCCTTACCCAGCAGGATGATGTCGAAGTGCTGGCTGCGGGCGTACTCGGCGATTTGTTTGGCGACGAACCCCGCACTTTTCGGCTCGGCATCGATACGCACGGCCTCGTCGGCGCCGATGGCCAGGGCCTTGCGGATAACGGTTTCATTGGTAGCAGGCCCCACGTTCAGGGCCACCACCGTACCGCCGAGCGCTTCGCGCAGGTCGCAGGCGCGGACCAAGGCATACCATTCATCGTAGGGATTCATGATGAACTGGATGCCGGCCGTGTTCAATTCGGTGCCGGCGGCGTTGAAGGTGATCTTCGCCGTCGTATCGGGCGTCTGGCTAATGCAAACGAGGAATTTCATGGATGTGCAAGGGTTATGTACTTTATTTCGGTTCCGGTCGGGGACAAAGTCGCTACTTTTGGGCGCGCAAAGGTAGAAATCCGCCGACGCAAAGGAAAACTTCACGCGAAGTTTCAGCAGGTAAATAACAACCGAACGGCGCGGTCGTTCACAGAAATAAATCCGCATGACCCCACGACTGACTTACCTGCTCCAATTGCTGGAATCCAGCCCCCGGGATTCGTTCGTCCTGTTTGCTACGGCGAAGGAATACGAGAAACAGGAAGACCTGCCGCAGGCCCTGGCGTATTATGAACAGCTGCGCCACACCGACCCGGCCTACGTGGGTTTATATTACCATTTAGGAAAATTACACGAACAGGCCGGGCGCATGGATACCGCGGTAGATATTTACCGCGCGGGCATGGCCGTCGCCCGCCAGGCCGGCGATCACCATGCCCT
>JBKJKS010000580.1:0-5571 GCA_046597295.1 Saprospiraceae bacterium | reverse complement strand
GCCGGGCGCGAGGCGACCCTGGTATTTACCTATCCCTACTCTTTTTCGGGCGTCGCCGATTCTTTCCTGTTGCAGCAGCCGTCCCGTTATTTTTTCGAGACCCTGACGCCGAGCGGCTTCCTGCGCGCCACTTTCCGCCAATTGGATGACGTTATGTCGCAGCACCACCCGGTCGAGCGGATGATCCGCCTGGCCCTCTGCCACACCCTGGCGGGGGTGCTGACGCGCCAGATCGAGCTGCAGTCCTGGAGTGCCGAGCAGCGCTTCCGGTCGCTGCTGCAGCGCAGCCCGCATATTCTGCAATTGGTACCGCATAAGTACTTAGCCAGTTACCTGGGCCTGGACGCCACCAATTTCAGCAAGTTCCTGGGCACGGTGCGCATCTGAAACCAGGGCAGCATAGCCCTGAAATCTTGGTTTTTACCAAGAATGGTTTTGCCTGGCGGGCGGACTTTTGTGCCAACAAAAAAAGAACGTCATGCCACTCACCACTGTTGAATTACTAGCAACCCTGCACCAGCAAACCGAATCTTTCCTGCAAAAAGCCATTGCCGACTGGCAAATGCTGCCGGACAGCTGCCTGACTACGTCTCCGGCGCCCGGCCAGTGGAGCGCCGCGCAGTGTTTCGAACACCTGAATATATACGGACGTTACTACCTGCCGGCCATGGAAAAAGCCATCCAATCGGGCCGCAGTAGGTCTTCAAGACCATCGGAAAGCTATCATCCGGGCTGGCTGGGCAGCTACTTTACCCGGCTCATGCGCCCCCAGGCTGACGGAAGTTTGTCTTCCAAAATGAAGTCGCCAAAAAATGCCGTGCCGGCTGCCGCTCCGGACGCCCGGGCGGAACTGGCCGAATTTATCGATCAGCAGGAAAAGATGCTGCAGCTGCTCGACGCGGCAGCGGCGGTGAACCTGCACCACGTACGCGTCCCGATTTCCATCGCGCCCTGGCTGCGCTTGCAACTGGGGGATACTTTTTCATTCGTCGTAGCGCATACCGGGCGGCACGTGCTACAGGCGGAGCGTACGCTGCAAGCCGTGCTGCCGACAACGGTCCGGGTTTGAGCCGGATGCTTCAACACTACTGTTCAACGGGTTTCCAGCGCAGGGTCTCCAGTTTTTCCAGGAAGTAGCGTTCGAAAGCTAACAGCGCTAAAGGCGCGTCCGCATTATTGGTCACCCGATGTTCCCGGTCACCCCGCCGCAGCATGGTGATCGTCAGTGGCAGGTCCGGCACCAGCTGTCCGTTGCGGGGATACTGCCCGGCGAATTCGAAATAGCCGGCGCGGTCGCCGGCCTTGAGCAGCCCGGCTATCCAGACCGCCGATGCCCGGGCCGAATGAGCGCCCACCCGCGTCACGTAGCGCTCGCCCATCCAGAGTACCTGGCCGTCCGACCATATTTCCACGGAAAACACCGGACAGGTGCCGAAACAGGCAGTGCGGCGCAGACTGGCGACCAGATGGCGCCGGGTTTCCGGCGCCGGATTGTCCGCAGCCATTATCTCCACCGGTTGCTGTACGGACAAGCCCATGCCCAGTGCCGGCTCGACCACCATACGGTGGGCACCAGCCAGGCTGCCCACTGCACCGCTGGACAGGCAGACCAACAACATTCGGAAGCGGAGTGCGCCCATCAGATGGCGGAAAGGTCCACGACGAAGCACTTTTTGTTGCCCTTTCTTTCGGCCACTTTCTGTTGATTCTCCGCTGCTTTGCGGGTGGGGTAAGGTCCGACGATGATGCGGTAGGTGGATTGGTCGCCGGCGTCGTCGCGCACCACGCTCACCAGCACCTTGCCCGGAAACTGGGTTTGCAGCTTGGTGACCATGGGCAGCACATTGTCGGCATCGTAAATGGTGCTGACCTGGACGCCAAAGCCAGTTTTAGCCAGGTTCCGCAAGTCTACTTTATAGAGTTCGGTCGTGGTTGCGGCGTTGGTCGTAGCAGATTTTGGTCGCTGCACCGTTGCCGGGATGGGGTCTGCCGTACTATAAATCACCGGCCTGACCGTGGGGGCCGCTTTCTGTCGGGGTTTCAGGAGCACGGTGCGCGGTTTGGCGGCGGCGGCGGCAGCGGACGTTCCGCGCTCCGTACTGGCCGCGGCGGTCAGTATGCGTTGTGTACCATCCGGCGTGCTCCTGTCTGCTTCCACTACTTCTACTTTCACGTTGGCGCGGCCCGCTTTGATCAGGTCGATTTCCTGGGCGGCGGCGCGCGACAGGTCCACGACGAACCCTTCTGTGAACGGACCGCGGTCATTAACCCGCACAATGACCGATTTTTTGTTGTCGAGGCGGGTTACCCGCAGCCGGGTACCAAAAGCATAGGTCTTGTGGGCGCAAGTAAGTACGCCTTTGTCGTATTTTTCGCCGCTGGCGGTTTTGCGGCCTTGCAGCGCATCGGCATAGTAGCCAGCCTTACCAAATTCTTCCAGCCGGAGTACGAACGACGAAAGGCTGAGACAGACGAACAGGCCGAGGAGGAGAGAGCAGAATGGGCGCATGGTGTTTAAATTTTTGCGGTTAGAAAAAATTTGTTTACGTTTTACTATTTTACTAAACGTTATCTGACGTTTGTAGCGCGGTAAAGGTGAAAAAAAAATTCGTTTTGCTCCGAAAACCTTGAAAATCAACCCACAGCACATTAACGATGATGAAAAAATCAGATGCCCTCGACCGACAGCGCAGCATATATATTCAGGGGGCTGCCGGCCTGCGCCAAACCCTGCCTTTCGATCCCGCCCGGCTGGAGCAAAAAGCCCGGGAGAAGATGACCGCCGAAGCCTTCGCCTACGTCGCCGGGGGGGCTGGGCTGGAAAGCACGGTGCTGGCCAACCGCAGCGGTTTCGAGCGCCACCACATCGTGCCGCGCATGCTCCGCGACGTGGAACAGCGCGACCCGGGGGTCGAGATGTTCGGCCATCGCTTACCCACGCCCTACTTCCTGGCCCCCGTCGGCGTACTGGAGATGGCCCATCCGGCGGCCGACCTGGCGGTGGCCCGCGCCACTGCAAATTATGGGATTCCGTACGTCTTTTCCAACCAGGCTTCCGTGCCGATGGAACGCTGTGCGGCCGCTATGGGCGCCGTGCCCCGCTTTTTTCAGCTCTATTGGAGCCGCTCGAACGAGCTGGTGGCCAGTTTTTTGCGCCGCGCCGAAGCCTGCGGCTGTAGTGGCATCGTCGTGACCCTGGATACCACCATGCTGGGCTGGCGCGTCCGCGACCTCGATCTGGCTTCGCTGCCCTTTCTGCAGGGCAAGGGTATTGCCCAATACACCTCCGATCCGGTCTTTCAGCGGCTGCTTGCCGAACCGGACGACGCAGCGGGGCCCAGACCGAAAGTGACCCTCCAGGCCATCGCGACGCTGATCGCCGCCAACCGGCGCTATCCCGGCGGATTCTGGGCCAACCTGCGCGCGGGCCGCGGCTTGAAAGCCGTGCGCACCTTCACGCGTATTTACTCGCGACCCAACATTACCTGGGCCGATCTGCCTTTTTTGCGGGAACACACCCGGCTGCCCATCATTCTGAAGGGTATTTTGCATCCCGATGATGCCCGCAAAGCCCTGGACTATGGCGTGGACGGGATATACGTGTCCAACCACGGCGGCCGGCAGGTGGACGGCGCTATCGGCGCCATCGAAGCGTTGCCGGGGGTGGTGCAGGCGGTACGGGAGAAGGTGCCGGTGCTCTTCGACAGCGGCGTGCGCGGCGGCGCGGATACGTTCAAGGCCCTGGCTTTGGGCGCCACCGCCGTGGGCATCGGTCGCCCGTACTGTTATGCGCTGGCGCTCAACGGCCAGGCGGGCGTGGAGGAGTTACTCGCCAACTGGCTGGCTGATTTCGAACTGACCATGGGCCTGGCCGGCTGCAAGAATGTGGCGGCGGTGCGGGCAGCAGGGCTGGTGTAACCTTCATTTTTCACTTTCCCCCTTCAACTGCTCCAGCCAGAAATGCATGTCTTTGGCCAGGTCTTTATTCATTTTGTTTTTGAACAAAGCGATCAACCAGCCTTGCATGCTTTCCTCTACTTTGACCAGTGTACCGCCGTGCTGGCTTTCCAAATACCAGTTGTGGATGGCCGAACCGCCAAAGGTGGTGCCGCTCCAACCGAACGCCCGTTGCGGCTCGACGGTATGCAGTACGGATTTGATCTTTGTCCCATTGATGGTCCACTGAAATTTGGCGCCTGGCGCCGGTTTTTCCCCGACTTGCGCCCGGGTGATTTTTTTATGCCAATGGACCCAGCGATTGATGTCGGTTAATACCGACCAGACCTGCCCGGGGCTGGCCTGGATGAAGATCTGATTCGATTGTTGGACCGGCGCATTTTGATTGATTTGCATTTTTCCTGACAGTTGGGCCTCGCCTGTAGCGGCAAAGCGGGGAGTCATAAGCATTGTTTGTCCTTGTTGGTACAAAGGTCAGTGGCTTACAACCCGGCTGCGCTTGACAAAAATCAAGAAGTTCGCCCGCTCTGTTTTTTACGAATACGGCTGAAGGTTTCCGGCGTCATGCCCAGCAGCGAGGCCAGGTATTGCAGCGGTACCTGATTGAACAAGTCAGGGGCAAATTGGAAGAACTGCGCATAGCGTTCTTCGGCACTCATCGACAAGTGCGTGATGATGCGGTCCTCCAGCACGGTGAAGCAGCGGGCCAGGAAGAATTTTTCTATTTCCGGCCAGCGGGGCACTACCTGGCCAATGCGCGTATAGTCCGCCTTGCTGATGGCATAAACTTCGCAGTCCGTCAGGGCCTGCAGATTGACCCGGGCCGGCTTGTCGAACAGGAAGCCGGACAGATCGACCATGAAATAGCCTTTGGTGATCAGCCACTTGGTGGTTTCCTGCTGGTTGCTGTCCAGGAACTCCCGGACGATACCCGACTGCACAAAGCCCAGCCTATCCGAGTAGTGGCCGGCTTTTAAATAGTAGTCGTTCTTTTTCAACGCGACAGGCTGGAAAAAGGACCCGATGCTCTGGAGCTCGGTCCGGGTCACGCCGAAAGATGACTGGATATATTTTTCGAGTTCGGTGGACATCAGCATGGGATTTTAGCCATCATATTTGTTTGTTTTTACGTTGCCTCGGTTGGAATGTTCCATTCAGATAAATACCAGTCAGCAATAAGTTCTATGTGCTCTTTGTCCTCAGGTCTGACTATTTCAAATTTAATGTCGGGCATAATGATAATCGGTTGTTGAGCATTGTTTGTGCTTTTATTTAAATTTTATATCCGTGGACCTATGCGAAAAAACAGGCTCCTTCTTTTTCCCCGGCTCCTTCACTTTTAAATCATGAAAATAGACGCCATGCACGTTATCGAGCACAACGGCGGTTCTGTAATCTTCCTTTGCACAGCTGATGGTTACATTTTCAAACGTAATTCCCTTGGCATGCCGTAGGTAAAATCCCCAGGCGGGCAGTTCTTTAAACATGGAAAATTCCGGGTATTTTGCGGGAAGTTCCGGCACTTTTTCCAGTTCGTTCAAACCTACTTTGGCATACTGCGGGTTTCCTCCGCCCGGGTAGCGTATTTCTACATTTTTTATAATAACATCCTCT
>JBKJKS010000051.1:0-2650 GCA_046597295.1 Saprospiraceae bacterium | reverse complement strand
ACCGGCTTTTCGTTTGTCGTCGTACAGCATTTATCGCCCGATCACAAAAGCCTGATGGCCGATCTGCTGTCCCGGCATACCCCCATGCAGGTGTATGAAGCGGAGGAGGGTATGTTGGTCCGGCCGGACTGCGTCTACGTGCTGCCCAGTAAAAAAATTATGAGGATTCGCCAGGGGCACCTGAAGCTGGATGAAAAAGTGAAAGACCGCCTGCCAAATACCGCCGTAGACATTTTTTTCGAATCCCTGTCCCGGGATCAGCGCGAAAAGGCGATCGGCATTATTTTATCCGGTTCCGGTACGGACGGCTCACGCGGTGTGGAAGCCATCAAGCGCACAAATGGCCTGGTGATCGTCCAGGATCCGCTCACCGCCGCCTTCGACGGTATGCCCGGCAGCGCCATCGCCAGTGGTTTCGCCGACATGATCCTGCCTCCCGAAATGATGGGCGAAGAACTGGTCGCCTTTCTGCGGGATGAACCGGTCGGCAAGTCCCTGCCAATGCTTCAGGCTTCGGAAGAAGCCCGCCTGCAGGAGATACTGTTACTGGTACAACAGGCCACCAAACATGATTTCAGTTATTACAAGCGGCCAACGCTGTACCGGCGCATGGCCAAGCGCATGTCGGAGGTGGGTATTCCAACGCTGGAGGGGTACCACGAGCATTTGCAACGCAATCCGCAGGAAATCACCACCCTCTCCAGGGAGTTTTTGATCAATGTCACTAAATTCTTTCGGGATGCCGAGGCTTTTGAGGCTCTGCGAACGACGGTTTTACCGAATATACTGGCCAATAAGGATAGTGACACGATCATTAAAATATGGGTGGCAGCCTGCAGCAGCGGCGAGGAAGCCTATTCGATCGCCATGCTTGTCTACGAGTACCTGGAAAGCGAACAGCTGACTAATCTGACCGTCAAGGTGTTTGCCAGCGATATCGACAGCCAGGCATTAGAGACTGCTTCCCGTGGGCTATACCCGACGACTATTGAAAAGGACATTTCCGCAGACCGCCTGCAGAAGTTCTTTAACCGGGAAGGTCATGGCTACCAGGTATCGCCTAATTTGCGTAAAATGGTGGTTTTTGCCCAGCACGACTTGTTGCGGGACCCACCTTTCAGCCGGGTCGACCTGGTCAGCTGCCGCAATATGCTGATCTATGTCGATCCGTCGCTGCAGAAAAAGGCCCTGAAAAAATTCCATTTTGCCATTAATCCGCAAGGCTATTTGCTGCTTGGTCCCAGTGAGAACATCGGTGTGCTGAAAGATTATATGCAGGAAGTGGAGCGCAAGTGGAAGCTCTACCGTTGTATTTCCAAATCACGCGGGTATGAAAAAGACACTTTCTTCGTACCCTTTGAGGCGAAATCCTTTACGTCGATGCATGCCACTGCTCCCGGCGGCAAAAACGCACTGAATAACATCGGGGAGATTTTTAAAGAGACCGTACTCGACCTGCAGCGCTTTGCCGGCATTTTTCTGGATAACGAACTTAATGTGAAACATGCCATCGGCGAGTTCAAGAGTTTTCTCCGCTTTCCGGAGGGTAATTTCAATATGAATGTGCTCAAACTCGTTTCGCCCGAGCTGGCCGTACCGCTGGGCATTTGCCTGCGCAAAGCAATGGCCAATGGCGAGAAAGTGACGATGTCACAGCTAAAACTGACCCACGACAGCGAGGCCCACTACGTTAATATCGTGGTGAAACCGTGGCTGAAACCAAAGGAATATTTGCAATCCTTCCTGTTCGTCGTTCTGGAGATGAGCAAGGTGGAAAAAAAGCCGGCTGCCGAAGTGCACGTTTCGGCTACGGTCAGCGGCGCCACGCGGATCGAGGAGCTGGAAAACGAGCTGCACGAAACGCGACAGGGCCTGCAGGAGGTCATCGAAGAAATGGAATCCGCCAACGAAGAACTGCAATCACAAGGCGAGGAATTGGTGTCGACCAATGAAGAGCTGCAGAGTACCAACGAAGAACTCCAGTCCCTGAACGAGGAGTTGTACACGGTCAGCGCCGAACACCAGTTGAAGATCAAGGAATTAGTCGAGCTGAACGACGACCTCAATAATTATTTCAACAACTCCGACCTTGGCCAGATCCTGGTGGATCGCAAACTGGTCGTGCGCAAATTTACCCCGGCCGCTACCCGGATGGTCAACCTCATCGACAGTGACCTCGGCCGCTCGATACTCGATATAACGACCAACATCCAGCACCTGGACTTGGCCAACAACATCAAAGCAGTGTTAAAATCAGGCCAGCCCTCCTCCCGGGAGATCAGCCTGAACGACGGCCGGTTTTACTCGTTGCGGATCAGCCCCTACCTGCGGCGCGACCAGAGTGTGGATGGAGCAGTGGTTAATTTCTTCGACGTCACCGAGAGCCGACGGTTGACCAGTATTCTGGAAAGTGTGCTCAACAGCTCCATCAGCGGCATTACTGCTAAAAAAGCCGTGTATGATGAACACCAGGAAATTGTCGACTTCGAATACATCAGCGTGAATGCCGCTGCGGAGAAAATCCTGGGTTTGCCCGCCATAGAAATCATCGGACAGCGGCTGCTACAGCTCTTTCCCGGCATGGAGGCGCCCCATTTCAACCGCTACAAAGAAGTGGTGCGCGACGGTGAACCCCGGTCCTTCGATTTCT
>JBKJKS010000658.1:0-4942 GCA_046597295.1 Saprospiraceae bacterium | reverse complement strand
GTACGCTGGTCAACGGCGAGCCGGTGCCCGTCTTCGCTGGGGGTCCGGCCGGCAGCCAGGTGGAAATTACCCTGGGTAGTCAGAGTGGCAACATCTGCGTGCAGGCCGCCAATTCCTGCAACCGCAATGCCCCCTGCACCGGCTCCCTGGCCGTGGAAATTCTCGGCGACGAGTACCGCCCGCAAATCGTCCTGGATTCCGTGCAGGAACTGCATTGCGACGATCAGCCCACGACACTGCTGACCCAATTAACGTCTACCGGAGGCAGCTACGGCGTGCAATGGACCACCACCGACGGCCATATTGTGCAGCAGGCCAACCAATTGAAAGTAAAGGTCGACAGCACCGGCACCTACCGGTTGCTGGTGACGGATCTGGTCAACGGCTGTTCCGTCGCCGACAGCGTACGGGTGACGCCGCCGGCCATCCCGACGGGCGCCGCGTTGCGCATCCAGCCCATCCGCTGCTTCGGCGAGAACAATGGCGCCCTGCGGATCGACAGTGTCGCCGGCGGCACACCGCCCTTTTTGTATGCGCTGGACGGACAGGCCCTAAACGCCGCATCCAGCTTCGACTACCTCCGGCCGGGCGCACACACGCTGCAAGTCCGGACCGCCAAAGGCTGTGCCTGGGATACGACCTTCACCATGCCGGAGCCCGGCGAACTGTTGGTGAACCTGGGCAGCGATACGACGATGCACCTGGGCAAACCAGTCCACCTCTGGCCGGCCAATGCGGTCAATTATCCGGACCGTAATGCTCAAATGGAAGTACAATCCCCTGATCTGTACCCCTTTATGTGCGATACCTGTACCTATTTGGCGACCCGCTCCTTTCGCTACCACGTCATGGTGCGCGATTCCAACGGCTGCGAAGCGGCGGATGACCGCGACGTGATCGTCGATAAGGTCCGCTACGTGTACGTGCCCAATATTTTTGCGCCCGATGCTGCCGACGGCAACGACCGGTTTACTGTTTTTGGCGGCGAGGACGTGGTCAGCGTGCGTTTTCTACGGGTGTACACCCGCTGGGGCAAGCGCGTGTATGAAGCCACCGACTTTGCCCCGAACGACCTGGCCGTCGCTTGGAACGGTACGGCCGACGGCCGGAAACTCGATCCTTCGGTTTTTGTATACGAGACGGAGGTGCTGTTCAAGGATGGTGAGACGGCGCTGTACCGGGGCGATGTGACCCTGTTCCGGTAAAGGCGGGCGGCGGCGGTTTCACCACCGCCCGCTACTAAAACCGTCCGATGGCAGCACCTGGCCAGCGGACGGTTTTTTTTATGGGAAAACTGTTTTAGAAAATTTAGCGGGGGCCGTAAAAATTGAAAGGCGGAATAAATTCCGCCCTCCGGTAATTTCCCGTTTTTTTGCCGCCGCAAGCAGCCGGCCGGCTGCTGATTACCAGCCATACCCGTTATGACCATAGCCATCAACCGCCTGGACGATGCTTTCCATTTTGAAGCCGCCAACGAGGACGGGCGTTCTATCCACATCGATGCGGCCCCGGCCATCGGCGGCCACAATGCCGGCATGCGGCCGATGCAATTGCTGCTGGCGGCCATCGGCACCTGCAGCGTTTTCGACATCCTGCTTATTTTAAAAAAACAGCGGCAGGACGTCAAAGACGTGCAGATAGTGGTCAACGGGGAGCGCGCTCCCGGGGCTGTACCCGCCCCTTTTACCGGGATCCACCTGCAGTTCACCTTTTACGGTGACTTGAAAACCGAAAAAGTCGCCCAGGCGGTGCGGCTGGGGGTCGAGCAATACTGCTCGGTGGGCGCGATGCTCGAAAAGACGGCCAAAGTGACCTATTCCTTCACCATTCAACCCTTTGTGCCGCAGATATGAAGTCCACCAAAAAATCCGCGCATTTCGAAACCCTGGCCGTGCGCACCCAGGCCACACGGACGCCCAACCGCGAACATTCGGTGCCCATCTATGCCACGTCCAGCTTCGTCTTCGATGATGCGGAACAGGCCCGCGCGCTTTTTGCCGACGAGGTAGCCGGGGATATTTACACCCGTTTTTCCAATCCGAACAACGACGAACTGATCGAAAAACTCTGCCTGCTGGAAGGCACGGAAGACGGCATCGCCACCGCTTCGGGCATGGCGGCGATGTACGTCAGCATGGCGGCCTTTCTGCGCTCGGGCGACCACGTGGTGGTGAGCCGTTCGGTCTTCGGCTCCACCCACCAGATCGTCACCCAGCTCCTGCCCCGCTGGGGCATCGGCTATACCTACATCGATGCCACGGCCGCCATGGACGACTGGGAGGCGGCCATCCAGCCCACTACCCGGTTATTTTTTATCGAAACGCCTTCCAACCCTGCCCTCGATCTGATCGACATTGCGGCGCTGGCGGCCATCGCCAACCGGCATCAGATCATTTTGAACGTGGATAATTGCTTCGCGACGCCGTATTTGCAAACCCCCGCCAAACTCGGCGCACACATCGTCACCCACTCGGCGACCAAGTTCATCGACGGGCAGGGGCGCACGATCGGCGGGGCGATCCTGGGCTCGAAGGAACTGATCAAAGAAGTGCGCTTTTTCGCCCGCCATACCGGACCGTCCATGTCGCCTTTCAACGGCTGGATCTTGTCTAAAAGTTTGGAAACCCTGGCGGTGCGCATGGAAAAGCATTGCCAGAATGCTTTGACGCTGGCCGAAAGACTGGAGGCAAATGGCGACTTAAGTTGGGTCAAATATCCGTTCCTGCCCAATCATCCCCAGCATGCACTGGCCCGGCGCCAGATGCGGCTCGGCGGCGGCATCGTGACCTTCGAACTACCGGGCGGTCTGGGCCAGGGTCGGAAATTCATCGATGCCCTGCAGATGCTGTCCATCACCGCCAACCTGGGCGACACCCGCAGCATCGCCACCCACCCCGCCTCCACGACCCATTCCAAACTGTCCGTCGCGGAGCGCCAGGCGGTCGGCATCACCGATGGGCTGATCCGCATTTCCGTCGGCCTGGAGCACGTGGATGATGTGATGGGGGATGTGGAGCAGGCGATTGAGCGGTCGTCTGTGTGAGGAAGGCCAGGTTGCGGGCTTATGATCCCCCCTGAAAATAGTGGAGCTGGGCGCGCGCAGCACTTCTCTTCGTCCAACAAATAGTCAAGTTTGTAGGCCAGACACGCTGCATTTTTAGCACGTAAAAAGTAGAAAGCAGTTGTTTGGAAAAGTGAGCCTTGTTTTAATCTTACGCTTCTTGTCAGGCGCGACGTTTATAAGTGCTTGGCAGAAAGCGATTGTTGGGCGATTTCTATTTATCCTTGTGATTACCAATAATTTGGCGCACCCGTTCCTCCGTGATTTTCAAAGATTTAGCAATTACCGGAATAAGAACATCATTCCGCCACAGTTCAATTACTGCGTCATCAACCAAATCTTGAAAATCTGCTTCCAGAGTGTGGTTTTTGCTGGCAATGTCCCGAAGGTTTTTCAAATACTTTTTATATGCCTTTGCATCTTTTTCGTTCAATTTCATCTCGTCCAATCGCTCGTTTACTTCTTTCAGTCCCTTTGCTGAGAAGCCGCTTTTTATTTCAGCATTCTTGAAAAAGTATATCCACTCGTCCAGTTTATCTTTTACCCGGTTGTGGAACTGGCTAACCTTTATAACCCAATACTCAGGGTAGACCTCATGGAGGTTATCTTTTTTATACAACTCCACCTGCTTGCCAGAAAGTGTCAAAATATCATTTTTGTGGATCCCTTTGAATACTGTTGTGCCGTGGTAAACGTAGTCCTTACCTTGCCCTAAGTCGAAGTAAGCAATGGTTATCGAAATTACTTTTTTGACTTCGGCATAGGCTTGGCCTTCTCTGATATGTTCGGAAATGGCTTTGGACGTGCCATACAGCATCCGGTGGAAGTAGTCGTACTCCTTGCTGTTCTGGACTTCGATGATGACCAATTCATCCTTTGAGTTTTCCAACAAGATGTCCACCCGGTTATGCTTATCATCTTCGGTCTCCTTATTGCTCTCGCTGTCTAGGATTTGCTTGATGGTCACCTCTTCGCCGAGCAGTTCGGTGAGGAACCCCTCCAAAATGTCGAAGTTGGCCTTATGACGAAGCAACCGCTTCATCGCCCAATCGAACCGAACTAACTTTTTTGCCATTTTGCGCGATTTTGATCCAAAAATACGGTAAATGTTGAAGGATTTCAGCATTTAGCGTCCCAGAAATTTCCCGCCGCGCTTGGTGTTTTTTTCGACACCAAGCGCCACGGCGGAGTGGGCGCCCAGATGCAAATTCTCATCTTGTTACCCCTTTGACCATTTAATCAAATGGCGGCGGCCAATCATCTCCATACCAGAAGTGTTTTAAAAACGGCCATTTACTTCAAAATGATCCAGTACTGTAGGATGATGAACTACCAAGTCACTTTTGATCTTCTGGGCTACGAACTTCATCATCCTGAGTTGTAATTTGGAGAGTGATTGGTCGCCGACCAGTTGCCAGATCAGGTGAAAATGGTTCGGCATGATGACAAAAGCAAAGACACGGACATTTTTTTCAAGGGAAAGGAATTCCAGTGAATCGGTGATGATTTTTTTATATTTATCCGGCCTTAGCAAATGTTTCCACCCTTTTACGGTGGCTGTGGTGAAGTACAAATCGATATAGCGGTGTTGAAGGCTCCCGGGATGCATGGTTTGCAGGCAATAAATGCTGAAGTTAAAGGATTTTTGGGGGCCAGGAATAAATATGCATCAGCGGAATGAAGTGGATGGCATTTCGCGCTTGGACGCTCACTCCGACGTGGCGCTTGGTGTCGAAAAAAACACCAAGCGCGGCGGGGGGGCCGTACTCCGGGTTTGGTCACTCAGGTTGGGGATTGGAACACCCGGCGAGGCGGAATGCTGCAAAAGGGGGTATGTCGGCCCTGCGCTGCAAACATTGTTCGGCGAAGCGTTGCAAAACC
>JBKJKS010000380.1:0-3496 GCA_046597295.1 Saprospiraceae bacterium | reverse complement strand
TTTTCGCCACGCAAGGGATGCTCCGGCAGCAGGTTAATGTGGTCGCGTACCACCACCAGATCGCCGGCGCGTAGGTGGGGATTCACGCCACCGGAGACGTTGGTAATGACGATTTGGCTAATGCCCAACGCCTGCAGCACCCGCACCGGGAAAGTGACCTGTTGCATCGTCCAGCCTTCGTAGTAATGGAAGCGGCCGGCCATGACGACCACCGGATGGCCGCCCAGTGTGCCGAACAGCAGCCGGCCCTGGTGGCTCTCCACGGTACTGGTGGCGAAATGCGGAATATCGCGGTAGGAAATCTCGGCCTCGATTACCACATCGTCGACGAGCTGGCCCAGGCCCGTGCCGAGCACGATGCCGGTCCGCGGCTGAAAGTCGGTGTGGCGGCGAATAAAAGCAACGGCTTCCTGAATTTGATCGAAGAGCATGGGAAAAGCAAGTATAAAGTAAACGCCAAAATTTTTAACCACGACGACACGACAAACCACGACGCCTTAGAAAATTTATTCGTCGTGGTCCGTCGTGTCGTTGTGGTTAAAATTTATTTATAAAAAACGCGCTTTCCACTCCGGGCGGGGCAGCATGCAGGCTTCGCTGCGGCCGAACCACTGGTAGCGATGGCGGGCAATCCAGTCGTAGACGGCATCGCGCAAAAAACGGGGAATGATTTTGAATCCGTAGAACAATTTCCAGAATCCTCCGATCTGCCGGGCAACTTCGAGCGGGGCATCGGAGTGCAGAAAAATACGCTCGCCCCGGATCAGCACCACGCTGTTAAATTGCTTTTGGTCCAGCCCAAACCGCTGCAGCAGGGCCTGGCCGGCCGCCGATTGGAGGGCAGCAAAACGAAAAACGCCCCGGGTATCGTGGGTGATGACCCACTGCACGGAGGCATTGCAGAGGTTGCAGACGCCGTCAAACAACAGCACCGGAGAATTAACGTCAGGATTCACAGATTTACCCCTTTTTTTGCCAAACTTTTAATCCTTTTCACGCATCCCACTACCCACTTACGCATGCTTACTGCGTTTACCATCGTCTTTATCGGCTGCACCGTTTTTTTGTCCCATTATTTCGCGGCGATGTTTGCCCGGACAAAAATACCGGATGTATTGTGGCTATTCACCTTAGGCTTGCTGCTCGGCCCCATCGGGCACGTAGTGCGACCCGAAAATTTCGGGGCCGTCGGGCCGGTGTTCACTACGATCACCCTGATTTTTATCCTCTTCGAAAGCGGCATCGATCAGCGCCTGGAGCCACTGATTCACTCGCTGAGCGGTACGGCCAAGATCACGACCTACAACTTTGCCGGCACCTGTTTGGTTGCGGGCGGCATCACCTACTTCAGCACCGATCTGGGCATACTGCGTTCGCTCATGCTGGGCAGCATTGTCGGCGGCACTTCCTCGGCGGTGGTCACTACGCTGGCGCGGGTCTTTCCCATGGCCAAACGCAGCCGGACGATCCTGGTCCTCGAGTCGGCTTTCTCGGATGTGTACACCCTGGCGGTACCGCTGACGCTGCTCACCGCCTACAAGATCGGGAAATTCGACGTGGCTTTCGTGACCGGTCAGATGATCGCGGCCTTTCTGCTGGCGGCCATGCTCGGCATTGCCGGCGCCTTCCTTTGGTGCGTGCTGCTCAACCGGATGCGAACGCTGCAAAACACCATTTTCACGACGCCGGCCTTTGTATTTATTATTTATGGCATTGTCGAGGTGCTGAATTACTCCGGGCCCATTGCCGCCCTGGCCTTTGGTATCACCCTCGGCAACATCGACGTACTGGGGCCGCCGATCATGAAGAACGTTATTTCCCGGAAACCCATTTCGCTCACCGAGCATGAGCGGGCCTTCTTTTCCGAAGCGGTGTTTTTGCTGCGCACCTTTTTCTTCGTGTATATCGGCATTTCGGTGCGCCTGGCCGACTGGTGGATGTTTACCCTGGGCGCCATCATCACCGGCGCGCTGTTTCTGATCCGCATTCCCGTCGTCCGCATATCGGTGCCCCGCGATACGCCACCCAAGGACGCCGCTTTTATGGCCACCATGATTCCGAAAGGCCTGGGGGCCGCGGTGCTGGCCTCGCTGCCTGCCCAGCAGGGTATTCCCGGCGGCGAAGTGATCCAGTCCGTCGTCTTTTCCATCATCCTGTGTTCCACGATGTTTACCACTATATTGACATTTTTGGTGGACAAAACCTGGCTTTCCAACGTTTATACCTGGATATTCCGGCTCACGGGCCTGGGCAAATTCGTCGTGGAAGCACTACCCGCCGGCCCGTCCGACGAAGCCGATGCACCGAAGCCAGACCTGCCGGTCACCTGATTTTTACTTACTTTCGCGCGATTTTCGATGCAGATGCCAGATATTTTTTTGAAATTTTTTCGAGGCTTAGCGAAGAGGAACGTAGCGGAGCCCCCCCCCTGCCCCCCCGTAAAGGGGGGGAGTACATCGAGCAGTGCCCGGAAGACTCCTGGCTATAAAAACCAAGCGACTGGGGATCGCAACGAAAAGGAGACAGCCTTAACGGCGCAGCTGAATCCACCCCCCCCCTTTACGGGGGGGATGGGGGGGGCTAACGCTACGGCGGGTATCACGAATTTGTCTGCGCTTTTAGCCCCCCCCTGCCCCCCCGTAAAGGGGGGGAGTACATCGAGTAGAACCTGGGATACGATAGCTAATTGCCTTTTGCCCTTTGCCCTTTTCTTGTTGCCCCTTGCCCTTTTTTCCCAGCAGCCTGCTCCCCAGGATACTTCACAAAAACTCAAGATCGAGACGGCGTTGCTGGTGGAGTATTTTGTCAAAGGGGAGCGAACGGTCCAAAAACTGAGCGGTAACGTGCGGCTGCGGCAGGATAAGACGCTGGTGTATTGCGATACGGCCATTCTGGATCAGAATGACGCGGTGTTGAAAGGTCAGGTAGTCATGGAACAGGGCGACAGCACCCAGGTGTTTGCCGATTCGGCGCATTATAATGCCAACACCCGGATCAGTGACCTCTACAGCAATGTGGTGCTGGTCAATGGCCGGCAAAAACTGTTTACCAACCGGATGCGCTACGATCTGGCCAGCAAAATCGGTACTTATCACAGTGGCGCGACGATGACCAATGGCAAAAGCCAACTCAAAAGTCAGCATGGCTACTATTACGTGGCGGCCAAGGAAATATTTTTCAAGGGCGACGTGGTGGCCACCGATCCCGATTTCACCATGCGGACCGACACCATGGCCTTCAATACCGAGACGCAGCTGGTGCGCTTCGTGGCGCCGACGCTCATCAGCCAACGCGGCGCCAAAATCTATACGGAGGGCGGTTTTTACGACATTGAGAACGATTTTGCGGAGTTTGACCTGAACCCACAGTACGAAAAAGAGGGGCAGCGCGGACGTGCACAGCGCATGCGCTACACCGGCACCACCAAGGAATATGTGCTGGAAGGCGATGCCTACATCGACGATCCCGCCAAAGGCCAGCAGACGCAGGCCGACGT
>JBKJKS010000275.1:0-3259 GCA_046597295.1 Saprospiraceae bacterium | reverse complement strand
GAACAACCTGGCGCCCGGCACCTACGTGGTGATCGTCGACGGCTGGCAAGGAGCGTATTGCAACTACAATCTGACCATACAGTGCACGGCGGTGGTCACCTGTCCTGCGCCAACGCTCAATCAGGTCTACCTCACCAGCCTGACGTCCACCTCGGTACGACTGAACACCTCGGCCACCGGCATTTACTATGACTGGTCGTATCGCCCGGCTGGCGGCGCCTGGATACCCTTGCCCAGTGGTCCGCAAAACTACTATGACCTCACCGGCCTGCAGCCGGGCGTGAGCTACCAGTTTACTGCCGCTATCAAATGCAGCAATAATATCTGGAGCGTCTGGTCGCCCATCTTCTATTGTACCACGCCGTCGTATAACCCCGGCGCAAATTGCAGCAACGCCATTCCGGTCACCTGCGGTTATTCCTACGGGGGGAACAACGGAACAGGGGGATATAACTACCCCTATTATACCTACAATGGGCAGACCACTGCGGAATCCGGCCCGGAAGTCGTCTACAAAATTACCATCGCCGCCAATACTTCGCTCACCGTCAAACTGACCAATCTGTACGGGGATCTTGACCTGTTCCTACTGAGCAGCTGCAATGGTAATAATGCGGTGGTAGCGCTGAGTGGTAACAGTGGCGCCAATAACGAAAGCCTGACCGTGAACAACCTCCCGGCGGGCACTTACTACATCGTCGTAGACGGCTGGAATGGGTGTATCAGCAACTACCTGCTGACCGTCCTTTGCAACAACAACGGTGGTAATAGTACTTGTTCGAATGACGACCCCTGTGGTGCCCAGACGCTGTACTCCAATGCTTACTGCATGCCGACTACCGGTACCAATACCGGCGCTACCATGACCAACAATCCGGTGGCGGCCGGCGGATGCAACAGCTACGGCATGCAGGATGTGTGGTATGCGGTGCAAATGCCGGTCACGGGTAAGATGAAGGTGACGACGGGCGCGGGCACGCTGACCAACGCGCTGCTGGGCATCTACAGCGGCTCCAATTGTGCTTACCTGAACTGTTACGGCTGCATAGACAACACGAATGGCAGCTACATGCCGGAGGTGACCATTACCGGCAGCCCCGGTATCTGGATCTTTCTGCGGGTCTGGGGCTATGGTGGTTCCCACGGCACCTTTACGATCTGCGTAACGACCGTCGGCAGCGGCGGCAATAGTCTGCAGGGCGCCGACGAAGAGCCTGGTGTTGCGATCGACGGCAACGTCCTCAGCGATCGGACCTCCGATCAGGAGGGGTCATCGGAACTGCAACCGGTCGACGCCACATTTTCCCTCCAGCTTTTCCCGGTACCGGCCCAGGACGAACTGAACCTCCGTGCGCAACTGCCGGCAGAGCAGGCGGCGGACATCCGCATCTTCGACCTGAACGGCCGCCTGGTACAGGAGCTGCTCGGACGACAAAGCATAGACGGCCACCTGACCGAACAAATGGAAGTGACCGCCCTGCCAACCGGCTTATACATCGTGAAAGTACGCGCCGGTGATACCGAACTGACTAGTAAATTTTCCAAAATCCAGTAGGACGCCCGCTTCCTGGACGCCGGGCTGCCGAAGTATCGAATGCTGCTTCTCCCATTCCGGTGAACCATTTCCCTTGCCGGGTAGATCATGGTGATCTACCCGGCATTTTTGTGCGCCGCCAACTTTTAGTTGGCGAACAGGCGATGTATCGGTGACTTCTGAGAAGCACCCACCGGGTGACCAAGAAACCTTTCAAACCCTTCTCATCCCTCCTTCGGCCAAATAATAAAAAACTTCGCCCCCATCTCCGGCTCCCCTTCCGCCAGCAAATACCCCCCGTGATTTTCCACGATTTTCCGGGCGATGGCCAGACCGATGCCGGTGCCCTCGTAATTGCGGCCGCCCAGCCGCTGGAACAGGCCGAAAATCCGTTCGCGGTGTTTGGCTTCGAAACCGATGCCGTTGTCTTCCACCACAATGCAAAAAAAGTGGGCGGGTAGGATATCCAGTTCCCGGCCTTGTGCTTCGGTGACCGGCCGTACGGAAATACGCACGAAGGGCTGGGGTTTATCGCAGAATTTCAGGGCATTGGCGATCAGGTTCTGAAAAAGTTGGCGCATCTGTCCGCTCACCGCCTGCACGGTTGGCAATTCCCCCAGTTTGACGACGGCATTTTTATCCCGGATGGTAATTTCCAGGTCCTCGGTAATTTGTCCGACCAGCTGACGCACATCGATCCTCGTACGCGGCAGTTCGCCATTGGAAAGTTTGGAATACGTCAGCACATCTTCGATGAGGGTTTGCATCCGCTGGGAGGCGCCAATGATTTTGTTCAGGTACTCCAGATCGTCCGGCTGTAGCTGCTCCCTTACTCGCTCGTGCAGCATGCTCCCGAACACCTGGATTTTGCGCAGCGGCTCCTTCAAATCGTGCGAAGCGACGGAAGCGAACTGGATCAGATCGAGGTTGGACCGTTCCAGCTGCAGGTTACTTTCGGCCAGGCTGTCGGAGGTGGATTTCAGATGGTCGTAATTTTGCGCCAACAACGTCGCCATTTTTTTATCTTCGGTGACGTCGGTGAACGTGGTGACCAGGCCGTCCACCATTTTTACGTTGGTTACGCTGTACCAACGATCGCGCTGCGCATCGAAGAAATCGAAGGACCGGGGTTCACCGTCGCGCACCACTTCTTTGTAGCGGTTGAAATGGGGCGCCTCCATCCCGGGAAAGAGCTGCAGCAGCCGCTGTCCGATGATTTCCATGGCGGGCAAACCCAGGACTTTCTCCGCAGCGGCATTCACGCTGATGAATTCGAAGTCGACAATTTCCTGCTGCTCATCATACACGGCTTTTTTGGCAGTAATGCCGCTGATGGAGCTGTTGAGCACACTCTCGAGGATGCTGGTCAACAGCCGGCTCTCGGTGACGTCGAAGAAATTGACCACTGCGCCATCCACGCTCTGGTCGCGCCGCAGGTAAGGGCTGATCCGCAGCGAGTAAAACCGGCCGTCGTTCAGGCTGATTTCCCGGGAGGAGGGCTGGCCTGATTTTAACACTGCTTTGATGTTGTTGGCCAGGTCCAGGTGCTGGATGTTGGTGGTTATATCGAGTATTGAGCGGCCGAGGTCACTGCCGATGAGGTTGACCATCCGGGTAGCCGCCGGGGTGAATTTGCGCACGACCAGTTTGCGATCCACCAGGATCTGGCCAAGGTCGGAGTTGTTGAAATAATTATTGAGGTCGTCGTTCAGCTCGACTAATTCC
>JBKJKS010000668.1:0-3164 GCA_046597295.1 Saprospiraceae bacterium | reverse complement strand
AATGCCGAGTTCGAGCATCACGCCGGGCGCTTGCCCGGATGCCTACACCATTGTTCGGGTGTGGACCGCCGCCGACAACTGCGGTAATACGGCCTCCGTGTCGCAGACCATTACGGTGATCGACAACACGCCGCCGGTCCTTTCCTGTCCGGCTGCTGTTACGGTTAATTGCCCAAGCGATGTGCCACAGCCCAATCCGGGCAGTGTAGTTTCTTCGGACAATTGCAGCGGTACCGTTACGGTCATCTTTGTGAGTGATGTGCCTTCCAATCAGGGCGCCACGATTATCCGAACTTACCAGGGAACAGATGCCTGCGGGAACACTGCCACCTGTACCCAGGTGATTACCGTTTTGTCAACGAATACGCTTCCGACGATTACTTGTCCCGCGCCCGTAACAGTCGATTGCGCCAGCCAGGTGCCAGCTGCTGATCCTGCGAGTGTGGTGGCCATAGGCAGCTGCGGCACGTTAGCCACTGTCACCTTTGTCAGTGATGTGGTCAGCAACCTGATCTGCATTAATCGTTACACCATTACCCGGACATATCGGGCTACGGATGGTGCCGGTAATTCGATAACCTGCACCCAGACTATCAACGTCTATGATAACAAAGCACCGATCGTCACCTGCCCGGCCGCTATTACGGTCAATTGCCCGGGCGATGTGCCACAGCCCAATACGGGAACCGTCTCGGCTACAGACAACTGCGGTGGTACTGCCACGGTGATCTTTGTAAACGATGTGACCAGTAATCAGGGGACTACTGTCATCCGGACGTATCGCGCAACTGATGAGTGTGGCAACTCGGCCACTTGTACCCAGACCATCACTATCCTGTTAACCAATAACCTTCCATCTCTGACCTGCCCGGCTCCGATCACCGTTCAGTGCGCCAGCCAGGTGCCTGCGCCTGATCCAACGCTGGTCGGAACAACCAACAGCTGTAGCGGTGCGACGCCGATGGTGAGTTTCCTGAACGACGTAATCAGCTATCAAATCTGTCCGAATCGCTATATGATCACCCGTACGTACCAGGCTACGGACGGCGCTGGTCTCACGGTCACCTGTACCCAGCTGATCACCGTATTCGACGATACCGCCCCAACCCTTACCTGTCCGGCTCCCGTTACGGTAGAATGCGCCAACCTCGTGCCCCCGGCCAATCCGGCGATCATCGGGGCCGCAGATAATTGTGGCGGCACGACCACGGTAACCCACGTGAATGACGTGATCAGTAATGAGACCTGTTCCAATTCCTACACCATTACCCGTATTTACCAGGCCATAGATGCTTGTGGCAACACGGCTACTTGTACCCAGGTTATTACTGTTTACGATAATAAGGCGCCGATCGTTACCTGTCCGGCCAATGTAACTGTCTCGTGCATTGACGATGTACCTGCACCCGATCCGGCCGCAGCAACGGCGACGGATAATTGTGGCAGCAACCTGATACTTGTCAGCTTTGTCGGTGATGTAACCAGCAATCAGGGTACAACCATTGTCCGTACGTATCAAGCGAGTGACGGCTGTGGCAACTTCTCCACTTGCACGCAGACCATTACGATCTTATCGACCAGCAATGTGCCCTACATCCAATGCCCGAATCCGATTACCGTGCAATGTGCCAGCGATGTGCCGGCGCCGGATCCCTCGATTGTAGGTACTTCGAACAACTGCGGCGGTCCGGCGGCCACCGTAGCGTTTATTAACGATGTGATCAATTATCAGGTTTGTCCGAACCGCTACATGATTATACGGACCTACCAGGCTTCCGACGGTGCTGGAAACGTGGCTACCTGCACCCAGCTGATCACCGTTTTTGACAACACGCCACCGGTGATCACCTGTCCGGCGGCCATTACCGTACAGTGCAACGAAACAACGCCGGCACCATCGCCAGCCAGTGTAACCGCTACGGATAACTGTACCGGCACAGTGACGGTGACCTTTGTCAGCGATGTAGTCAATGTACAGAACTCGACTACGATCCGCACTTACATGGCCACTGACCTTTGCGGGAACACGGCTACGTGTACGCAACTGATCACCGTGAATAACAACAGTACGCCAAGCATTACCTGTCCGGCTCCCGTTACGGTGCAGTGCGCCAGTCTGGTACCGGCGCCCAATATTGCCCAGGTGACGGCCACCAGTAGCTGCGGAAATTCGTGCGGGGCCTTCTGTACTTACACGCAGGGCGCCTACGGCTCGGCCGGTGGTACCCACTCCAATGGCTTGAACACGACCCAAACGCTGGACATTCTGCTGCAATCGGGACCGATTATTATCGGTACCGGCACCTGCGGTTTCCAGGTGGCGACGACCGCTTGTGTGCTGGGTATTCTGCCGGCCGGTGGCCCATCCATCCCGCTGGGGCAGAACTACGTGCTGGACTGCTCGCAAACCATCAACAACACGCTGGTGGGTCAGCTCATCACCCTGCAGTTGAACGTACGCTACAACCAGGTGTTCAACAACAACCTGAACCTGGGCACTGCTGCCTTGACCTGCGTGCTCACTCCCGCGGAGATCGCTTCGCTCGGGTTGAGCACTTCCGCCACGGTGAACGACCTGATTGCCTTGTCTAACACCTTCCTGGGAAGCAACTGCAACGGTACGACCTATGGCAATGGTTTTGGTGGCCAGCTCACCGCAGCGACCGGCGCTATCAACGAGTACTGGGACGAGTGCCAGAACCCGGGCAACCCCGGCGCGGCCCCGACGGTTATGTTTGTCAGCGACGTGATCAGTAACCAGACCTGCATCAATCGCTACACCATCACGCGGACCTACAAAGCCACGGATGCCAACGGCAACACGGCCACTTGTACGCAGGTGATTACGGTGTACGATAACACCGTGCCGGTGATTACCTGTCCGGCCGCCGTCACCGTTTCCTGCCTGGCCGACGTGCCGGCCGCTAATCCGGCCGGCGTAGTAGCCACCGATAACTGCGCGGGCACGGTGACGGTAACCTTCGTCGGTGATGTGACCAGCAACCAGGGGACGACCATCATCCGGACTTACCAGGCGGCCGACGCCTGCGGTCTCACGGCGACCTGTACGCAGACGATCACCATCCTGCTGACCAGCAATGCACCGAACATTACCTGTCCGAACCCGGTGACGGTGCAGTGCGCCAGCCAGGTGCCGGCGCCTG
>JBKJKS010000619.1:0-8936 GCA_046597295.1 Saprospiraceae bacterium | reverse complement strand
AAATTTGGGCATCTCCATACAAGTACCCAATAACCAATAACCAATAACTAATAACTCTTTTAATCAGCTTTCGGCCTACACCGGAACCCGGGCGCCATTGCTTTTTGAAGTCTTGATGATCTCGGAAATGCGTTCTTCTAGGCTGGTCATTTTTTCGCCGTGCTGGGAGACGTCAAGACCCACGACTTCTTCCTCGGCGGTCACCCGCAACGGTACGATCATATTGGTCAGCATCAGCAGCAGGTAAGAACCGCCGAAAGTGAAAGCGCCAACCAGCAGCAGCGCCAGCAGGTGGTAGAGGAAGGTCGTGGTTTGTCCATAGAACAGGCCCACGCCATTGGCGAAAATGCCCGTGAAAATCATCCCGCACATGCCGCCCACGCCGTGACAGGGGAATACGTCCAGGGTATCGTCGATCGCGGTCTTGTTGTTGAAAACGTACACCACCAGGTTGCAAACGATGGCCGAGGCAAAGCCGATGAACAGGCTTTGGCCAATGGTTACAAAGCCGGCAGCCGGGGTAATGGCCACCAGACCGACGACCGCGCCGATGCAGGCGCCGAGCGCGGATATTTTCCGTCCGTTGAGGGCATCCCAGAAGACCCAGCTGAGCATGGCGGCGGCCGAAGCGAAGTTGGTGGTCGCAAAAGCGCTGGTGGCCAGACCGTTAGCGCCTAGCGCCGAGCCAGCATTGAAACCGAACCAGCCGAACCAGAGTAGTCCGGTACCCAGCACTACAAAGGGGATGTTGGCCGGCGTAGAAGCATGACCATTCCGGTGGGTATTGCGCTTGCCCAGGAAGACCGCGCCCGCCAGGGCCGCAAAGCCGGCACTCATGTGTACCACCGTTCCACCGGCGAAGTCGAGCACTCCGAGTTTGCGCAGGAAACCATCGGGATGCCAGGTCCAGTGCGCCAGGGGGGCGTAAATGAACAGGGAAAAGAGGATGATGAAGAGCAGGTAGGCGTTGAACTTGATCCGCTCGGCAAAGCTGCCGGTGATCAGCGCTGGGGTAATGATGGCAAATTTCAGTTGAAAAAGCGCAAACAGCAGCAGCGGAATGGTTGGCGCCAAGGCCGAATTCGTCCCCAGCGTCACGTTGCTGAACATGAAGAAAGTGGTCGGGTTGCCGATCACGCCGCCCAGACTATCGCCGAAGGCCAGACTGAAGCCGACGAATACCCACAACAGACTGACGACCCCCAGGGAGATAAAACTCTGGAGCATCGTCGAGACCACATTCTTGAAACTGACCATCCCGCCGTAGAAAAAAGACAGGCCGGGCGTCATAAACAGGACGAGGGCCGAGGCAACCAGCATCCAGGCAGTGTCCGCGCCGTTCAACGCGGCCAGGCTGTCTGCAGAGGCGGTCGTCACCGGCGCAAAAATTGCCGCTATGGAGATCAACGTGAGCACAATAAAAGGCAGTAGCCATTTCCTTTCCATTCAAAGAATTTTTAGTTGATGAAAAAATGATTTGCCAAATTTCGTCTGGAAGATGACGAGACGATGGCGAACGTGGCTGTACTGGCTAGGGCAATAATAAATGGGCTGGAATCTAGTGAATGTTTGTATTTTCAGTGACAAATGTATTTTATATTCTTTGATCAAAACAAGCATACAAATTTAATTTTTTTATATCAGGTTAAAGCAAAACATATTTTTTGGGAATACAGAAATTAAAAGGGAGTAAATATTAATTGGCCGCCGAAACTTGTAAAATAATATTGCTTTGGAAGACAACATATCGGATTTATATTCTTAGAAAAAAAAACAGGTTGTTGGTGACCGGCGGGCGGGCGAAAATCTGAAAATGCAGGTGCTGCATAATATTATTTGGCATTTTGGCAACCCGCCAGCCGACGAGGCATCGGCCGCGCAGTCGAACCAAAAAGCAGATATGGGTCAGCATGTGCAGCCATCGACGGGTGTTTTCGTCAAAATGAGCCGGTGGAGGAGTTCAGGCCAGAGCAGCCTAAGCAACGGAGGGGGACTGTAAACGGCCACGGCAGGCCAGGCGCTGAAAAAATTGTTGCCGCAGCATACATCTTTTTTTTTCAGAACTTTTATTGGAAAAACGGGCGGGCGGCCTTCATCAGTCCGGCGCCCGCCACGGAGATGCCGGAATTTTATTCTCCAGGCCTTGCATAAAATATGATTTCAATAAACCAAAACTGGCCAATAAAAACACCAGGTTATTGAATAAATGCGGAAGATAATATCTTTGTTCTGTGCATACGCAAAATCGGGCTGGAATCCTGCGTAGGCGCTTTAATCCAAAAAACAACGCCCGGCTGCGGTCAGCCAGGCGTTGAAGCGGAATGAATGCGACAGCAAATGCAGGTTAGTGCCGCTGCGTCACCCCACAAAGGTAGTCGCCTGCACAGGCTGTTGCAATGACCGGAATGATCAATTTCATCATCTAAACCTGTTTTGCAACATGAATGCACTACGACCTACCGCAGTGGGCTTGCTACTGCTTTGCACCCTGCCAGCCTGGACCCAAACGTCCGTGGAAGAGACTGCGCCGATCGCTGTTTCCGTCCCGGAACCAGCCAAAACACCCCTGGACATTTCCGGCTACGCCGACCTGTATTACCGGTATGCCGATAATGAGGTTGGATCAGTCACCAGTTTCACCGAAACGAGCGATGCCTTTATGCTGGGCATGGTCAACTTACTGTTCAGCAAACAAACCGGTCACTTCGGTTTTGTGGCCGATCTGGGCTTTGGCCCGCGCGCCATCACCGCCAACGGCAACGCGGGCAGCATTCTGGCCGCCGTCAAACAATTGTACATCAGTTATGCACCTACCGCCAAATTTAAACTGACGGCCGGCAATTTTGCTACGTTCATGGGTTACGAATCCATAGACGCCACGGCCAACCCGATTTACAGTACTTCCTACCTGTTTTCCAAGGGTCCCTTCTACCATACCGGTCTGAAGGCAGATTATGCGTTTACGGCGAAATGGTCGGGCATGGTCGGCATTTTCAACGATACTGATTCAAAATTTGACGAAGTAAAAGGCAAACATCTGGGCGCCCAGCTGGCCTTTTTGCAAGGCGGCTTCAAAACCGCCCTGACCTATGTGGGTGGCCAGGAGGATAACACGCTCGGTTCCAAACGCAGTGGCCATCAAATGGATCTGACCACCACCTGGACGCTCAGCCCGAAATGGAGCCTGGGGCTGAACGCCTCGCAGAAAATACTCGTCCTGCCAGAATCGGACCGGAACACCGACTGGAAAGCGGCGGCCTTGTACGTCAATTATGCCTTTTCAGACCGCTTTGGCCTGAGTGCCCGGGGCGAAGTGTTCGACGATGCGGATGGCGTCATTTTTGGCATTGCCGACAATAAAGTCATGGAATTCACCCTGGCCGGCAATATTAAGCTCGACGGCTTCACCCTTATTCCGGAAGTACGGCTTGATTCCGCCGCCGAGCCTACTTTCAATGATGGCAAAGACGGATTGACCAAAACCGTGGCGAGCGCGCTGATCGCGGCGGTCTACAAATTTTAATGTACATAAAAATGCCCTGCGACACAGCAAACTGTGCGCAGGGCATTTTTGTATATAGTTTTGGGCTCTGAAGCCTAAGGCATTACTTACCGGCCATCGGTGGCATCTTCAATGGCGTCACCGGCGCGTTCGGCGGCGTGCTTAATATCGCGTCCAACTTCGCGGGCGCCGTCGCCAATATCATCAGCGACCTCTTCCGCACCATCTTTGGTTTTTTCCCAGCCGCGCTCTATTTTGTCTCCGGCGTGGTCGGCAGCATCTTTGGTCTTTTCCCAACCTTGCTCCATTTTGTTGCCCACGCGATCAGCTGCGTTTTCAACGTTGTCGGCAGCATTGTCGAGGGAATCGTCTAAATCTTTACGGTGATCTTCCATGTTGTTTTGATTTTTTTAAGTGAAAGAAAATAGTTGGTTACGAACTGTCCGCATAGCCAAAAAATCCTTGCCATTCGAGCCGGCCAACGCAAAATGCCGGCGCCGGCGGGAATTAAGTAAAAGGGTCCGTTGCGAGCAGCCGGCTTGGTGAAAACCCCAGTGGTTTGCTTGCCGGTTTTGGGCAATTATGTGCCCAAAAAAAAGGAAAGCAAAGCCGCTACAAATTTTTAAGTTTGCCAGGCTAAACACCACCCGTATGCGCAACATTTTGCTTTCCGTTCTTTACCTGGCCCTGTATCTGAACGCCTGTCAATCCGGTGAACGGCCCGTCAAAAATCAGGAGCCGGCTGCCGAGACCAGGTTTATCAGTCAGCCCCAGCCTGTACCACATCGCGACAGCGTGCCGACCCTGAAAATCGGCGCTCCGGCGCCCGACTTCCGGCTGCCCGGTGTGGATGGCAAGTTCTACACGCTCCAGTCTTTTGCGGATGCCAAGGTGCTGGTCATTGTTTTTACCTGCAACCACTGCCCGACGGCGCAAGCCTACGAGGAGCGTATTAAATCAGTAGCGGCAGATTACCAGTCGAAAGGGGTGGCAGTGGTGGCCATTTCGCCGAACAGTCCGCTGGGACTGCTGTACGAAGAGCTGGGCTACACCGATCTGAATGACGATTACAATGATATGGTCATCCGGGCCCGGCAAAAACAATTCAATTTCCCTTACCTCTACGACGGTGATACGCAGGCCACTTCGCTGCGCTACGGGCCGGTGGCAACGCCGCATGTGTTTGTCTTCGACCAGAGCAGAAAGCTGCAGTACAGCGGACGCCTCGATGCGAAAGAAAAACCCGGGGCTGCTAATAGCGAAGATCTGCGGGCAGCCGTCGAGGCGCTGCTGGCGGGCTCCACTCCGGCACAACCGGTCACCAAGACCTTCGGTTGCTCCACCAAGTGGGGCTGGAAGACCGAAAGCAAAGCGAAGACGGACGAGGAATGGAATACCAAACCGGTAAGCATTCAACCGCTTCAGATAAAGGAAGTACAAGCTTTAGTGAAGAACGAAAAGTCCACCAAACTGCGCCTGATCAATATCTGGGCTACCTGGTGCGGCCCTTGTGTGCTGGAATTTCCCAATTTCGTGGTTTTACAGCGGATGTACGGCGCCCGGGATTTTGAATTCGTTTCGCTCTCGGCCGACAACCCGGCCCAACAGGACAAGGCCCTGGCGTTTTTGCAACAAAAACACGCGGCGCTACCCAACTACATTTTTGCCAATCCGGATAAATACGCCCTGATCGAAGCCGTCGATAAAAAATGGAACGGTGCTTTACCCTACACCCTGTTGGTGGAACCGGGTGGTCAGGTCGTTTGGTCGCATCAGGGCGAGGTAGATTTCGAAGCGCTGAAGCGAGTTATTGTGGATCATCCGAAAATAGGGCGATATTTTTGAGCCCGGTCCGCTTCCGCTGTTGCCGCGCCAGGAACTGGTCGCGAATGACCGCCTGCACCGTGCGGTTTTCCAACTTGCATTCCAGCCAGGAAATGATGTCTAAATAAAGAAAGGGGCGTCGTTCGAAGGGATCGTCGCGCAGCAGCAGCAGTTTTTCGCGCAACTGACCAAACTCATCCCGGAGCGCCGCCGGGCGCATACCGGGGGTGCGGCGCAGAAAGCCGAAGACCGCTTTCTGCACGGCGTGCATGTCTTCCATTTGCAACAGGAAGCGATACACGGATTTGATCTGGTACTCCATGAGCCTTTCGTTGCCGAGTTCAAAATGGGCAATCAAACAAAGGATGCGGGCAAAGCATTGAATATCGGCCCGGTAGTCCGGATTTTTCTGGTTGATGATCAGGTTCAGGAAATGAATGGTCTGCCCGAAATCGCCGCTGCCGAAGTACAGGCAGGCGATCCGGTAGTAGAACACGATGATCCGGTGATTGTCCCAGTTAAAACGCTCTTCGGCAATGAGCCCCATCAGCTCCGGTACGAGTTGCAGGCCTGCGGTAAAGGTACCTTCCATATAATGCCGGTTGATCGCCTGCAAGTACCAGTACAAACGGTACAGCCCCTCCACATTCCGGCTCTGGCCGAGATCATATTCTTCCGGGAAACGCTGGAGCAGGTCCAGACCGTCCATGAATCGCGCGTAGTGCGCGCTGTTGAACAGGGTAAACAACAGGTTATGCAATCCCTTGAGGTACAGGACCGGATTCAATCCGATCATGGCCGGCCGGTTGCGAAACAGGTCCACCCAGCGCTGCGCATGGCGATAACAGAGGGGAAATTCCTGGCTGATGTGGTGCCGCCACAGATGGGCCTGGCAGTAGTAGATCTTGCCCCAGAAATCGAGGTCCTGAAAATCGATAGGCGGTAAATGCCCGGCAAAAAAGGCCTGTACTTGCTGATAGTCCTGCTGGTTGCGTGCGAAACCCGTTTTCAGGAACAGCGCATACATCTGTAAAGACAGGTTGGAGAATTGATTGGTCTGCGCCAACATCTGGTTCAGAAAGTGCGTTTGCCCGGTGAGCTCCTCGGCGCGTCCTTCGATACTCCGTGTAATGTATTGACTTTCAATAAGTTTTTCAAATTCAACTACCTCCAGCGCCTGGGCATAGAACTGTCCCTGCAGCGCGCGGTCCTTTACTTTGGCCAGCATGTCCAGACTCTGCCGGTACAGGCCTTTGTTATACAAGAGTTGTGCATAATCAATCATCTCCCGCAGCTGAAAGTCCTCCTGTTGATTTTTCCCCAGGAGCCGCAGGCTGGCCAGCAATTGCCGGTACAGATGCGCTTTGATGTTGGGCAGCTGGCTCTTCTTGATCGCCGGGATTTTCTTCAAAATAAACGCCTCGTCGTACTCTCCTCTTTTATCCAGCACATCGAACAGCTGGCGGAAGAAATGCGCATCATCCGCCGTTGAGTTACGGCCGGCAAAGAGCCGGAAATTGCGCTTTTCGCCCTTGGTCAGCGAATTCACCAGCTGCAGCAGGTCGTCCGTTCTCTGTTTGGGCATCGTATTTCAACCTGATTTTAATTATTTGATAATCAATTGTTTAATCGACCAAAAATGACGTTCTGGCATCGGAGGCCGGCCGCATTTTGGGTGACCGGCAGTTCACCTGGCGGCCTACTTTAGCAGCGCAAAGTACTTCGGGGCGCCCGCCCCGGAAGAAAAATCTCCAGCAATGTTCATTATTCCAAGCCGGGGCCGAGGCCCCGCAGTACCTGACTGCGTATGTCTGCCACCCGAATTCAAATCTTTGATACCACCCTCCGCGACGGGGAACAAGTGCCCGGCTGTAAACTGAACACCGCCCAAAAAGTCGAAATTGCCCTGGCCCTGGAAGCGCTCGGCGTCGACGTGATCGAAGCGGGTTTTCCCGTTTCCAGTCCCGGCGATTTCAAATCGGTGCAGGCCGTGGCCGCAGCGCTGCGCTATCCCATCGTCTGCGGTCTTTCCCGCGCGGTGGAGCAGGACATCCGCACGGCGGCCGAGGCCCTGCAGCGGGCGCACCGGCCCCGTATCCACACCGGCATTGGCGTCTCCGAGATCCACATCCGGTACAAACTGCAAACCACGCCGGAGGATATTCTGTACCGGGCGGCCGCGGCCGTGCGGCTGGCCAAAAGTTTCGTGGAAGACGTGGAATTCTACGCCGAAGATGCGGGACGGGCGGATAATGAGTTCCTGGCCCGCGTGCTCGAGGTGGCTATTCAGGCGGGCGCCACGGTACTGAATATTCCCGATACGACAGGCTACTGCCTGCCGGACCAATACGGGGCAAAAATGCGCTATTTGCTCGAAAATGTGCGTGGCATCGACCGCGCTACGCTGTCTACCCACTGTCACAACGATCTGGGACTGGCCACCGCCAACTCCATCGCCGGGGTGCAGCATGGCGCCCGCCAGATCGAATGCACGATCAACGGCATTGGCGAACGGGCGGGCAACACGTCCCTGGAAGAAGTGGTCATGATCCTGCGCCAGCACGCCGACCTGGGCTACACCACCGGGGTGAACACCCGGTTGTTGAACCCGGTCAGCCAGCTGGTCAGCGATCGCATGGGGGTAATGGTACAGCCCAACAAAGCCATCGTCGGCGCCAACGCCTTTGCCCACTCTTCGGGTATTCACCAGGATGGCGTGATCAAAAGACGGGACACCTATGAGATCATCGATCCCCTCGAAGTCGGCGTCGACCAGTCCCGGATCGTACTGACCGCCCGCAGCGGACGGGCCGCGCTGGCCTACCGCGCCAAATGCATCGGTTTCAACCTCACCAAAGACGAGCTGGACGAAGTGTACCAGGTATTCCTGCAGGTCGCCGATCAGAAAAAGGAGGTGGGTGATGCGGACCTGCAAACCATGCTGCAATCTTTGGCAGTAGCGGTAGACTGAAAAACGAATATCTAATAATCATTAACTTTTTTCATGGCCAGCACCTTATTCGATAAAATCTGGGACGCCCACGTGGTCAAAACCGCCGAGGGCGATCAGGACGTTCTGTACATTGACCGGCACTTCATCCATGAAGTCACCAGCCCGCAGGCTTTTGACGGACTACGACAGCGCAATTTGCCGGTGTTTCGTCCGGCGCAGACCATTGCAACGGCCGATCACAACGTGCCAACCAGAGACCAGCATTTGCCGATCCGCGAGCAATTATCGCGTTTTCAGGTGGACAAACTCACCGAAAATTGCCACGATTTCGGTCTTGAACTGTACGGATTGGGACATCCCTACCAGGGCATTGTGCACGTGATCGGTCCCGAACTGGGTATAACGCAACCTGGCCAAACGATCGTTTGCGGCGACAGCCATACGTCCACCCATGGCGCATTCGGCAGTATTGCCTTTGGGATCGGGACCAGTCAGGTCGAACAGGTACTGGCCACCCAGTGCCTGTTGCAAAAAAGACCCCGGCAAATGCGCATCACGGTGGATGGTCAATTGCCGCCCGGTGTGCTATCCAAGGATATTATTCTCTACATCATTGCGCAACTGACCGCCGCCGGCGGCACCGGCTATTTTATCGAG
>JBKJKS010000406.1:0-18627 GCA_046597295.1 Saprospiraceae bacterium | reverse complement strand
TGACGTTATCGTGGTAAAAGCTATAAATATCAGCAAAGAGGGAGGGCGCTACGTTTTGATTGTACGCACTTTTTACGCAGAAGAGATCACGGATGGAATGCGGCGCAAGATCCGACGGTTCCAATGTTCCGGCATAGTTGTCGCCCCGGTAGATGAAGGTGCCGCCGTAATCGCATACCGTGGCATCGCATTCCGTCCGCTCTGCACTGGTGTACAGATCGCATTCTGAGCTGGACGGGTTTGAATATTGCACATCGCCATATTTCAAACAAACCGGGTTGAGTTCCAGCGTAACATTGCAGGGGTCTTCCGGGGTCCAGACACAGATATCGTCTATGCGATAAGCAAAGTTGACCTCGTGTGCGTCAAAATTGACAGCGCGGAGCGTATTCAGCGATTGGTTGCCGGTACCGGTATATCCGGTGCTGAACAGCCAGGAGGAGATGAAGCGATCGTTAATCCAGAGCTCGGCCCGGTTTTGATCCAGGTCAATAATTTGCATCACGTTGTTCCAACTATTATTGATATAGTTGAAGTTGGCCGTCTGGTTATTACTAGGATTCCCTATTATCAGGTTGCCTGATCCGTTAGCATTGAACACGACCCGATAGGCGATGTTGCTGTTGTTCCCGTTTGCATCGGGCATCTGGTGCAATATGTAGTAACCGCCTGACTTACCGGATTCAACAAATAATTTTAAAGACAAGCGGAAACGACCCGTATTTGCCCAGTTGCCCAGGTCAAACAACACGTCCGGCTCATACGTTCCGTTTTTGGCAACCTTCAGGTATTTGTTCGGCCCCGTTGCGGCAACCACCGCATCCGCCGCTCCGGTGCTCCACTTCCTCCACCGCACCGACTCGGGGCTGATTGAATCGCCTGACAAAAAATTGGGGTTTTCAAAATTCTCACAAGTGACCAAATCCGTTCTGATCGCAGGGAGCTCGTCGGAGCAGCTGCATCCGCAGGTTAGCTGTAGGTTGAAATTGCCAATTGCACCATTATAACCGTCCACTACAATATAATAAGTGCCTGCTGGCAGCTGGACTTGCGCAAACTCAAAGGCGTAGTTATTGGCACTGCCCCCAAAACAACTACCCGGTTGGCAGGGCGAAAACAGAAAAAAATCAAGGTCCACCCCATTCAATATTTCCATGGAAATATTGATATCCATGGTTTCACCAAGGGTAAAAAAGTATACCCTGTCCGGGGCGTTGTATGCCGTACTTCCCGGACCAGATAAACAATTATACGCACTGGTCGTAAAGTTGTTCCCCGCATTGTTGTTCTGGTTGGTTTTCATTTCTCCGCAAAACAGCTGGATCGCAGTGTTACACGGTGCATCGGGGCTGTCGCCGTTCACCTTTGAGGCATCGGGAGCGGGTGCCGACATCATCACCTGCCAGCCACCAGCGGGCTTCGGTAGCATTTCCGGTGATTCCTCTATGGTTTGCGAAAAGGAAAAATTACATACTAAAGCGAGGAAGAATAAAGTAAATTGGAGTTTCATCATCATTTGATTTAGGGTGAATCAATCATATGCCGTACACTGCTGCTGTCAAACAGCAGCAGGCGAAGAAAAAGCATCCACAGTAATTGGAAAGAGAGAGGCACAGAAACTGCTTCGCAATTCGTCACTGTATTACCGGTGCTGCCATTGCTGCATGACGATCAGCAACAAAAATGGCCGGCAACAGGCATTGAGCGCGTGCACATTCCATTTGGATTAAAATTTGGGATAACTATGCTCTGCCAGACAGAACCCTTTTTGCGTCCCATCCATCGCAATCAAATTCGTCAACAGGAGCAATACGTAGGCAAATATAACTTTGTCAGCGGAAACTTGCATTAATTATTTTTCATGCTCGTTCCGTTAATTCGAGTGCCCGAGGATGTCGGTACTTCTTATCACCTTCCTCCTGTTGCCTGGAGCCCGGCCTTGGCCGCAGCATCATCCGGTTTCAGTTTCAATGCTGCCTCGAACGCCTTCGCCGCCAGTGCGTACTGCTTCGCCTGCAGCAAGGCGCGACCATTGAGCAGGAATCGTTGGTAGCGGCTTTCTATTTCCCGCTGCGTCTGTCCGATCACTGCCTCAATGCGTGCGTCCTGGCCGGTCTGGCGGGCTGCTTCATAGCGGGCCAGTGCCGTACGCAAGTCACCGAGGGCGACCAAGCTGTCTCCGGAAATCATCATGGTCGCTACCTTTTGCCAATTGGCGAGCGTGGAGCTGATGGTCTGTTGCTCCTCGGGCGTGAGGGCCTCGGTGAACTGCTCGTTGGCATTCCGCAACTGTGCAAGTGCTTCCGTGTATTTACCCTCCAATTTCAAGGTCAGGGCACTCTCGCGCTGCGTTTCGAGGGCGGCCCGGGCCAGTTCGGCGGTGCGGGCAGTCGCCACGCGGGACTGCTGGACCGCCAGGAAAAAACCAATGAGCGCAACGGCTGCCAACATCAGGCCGGCTACTGCGACGCGACGCGCCTGTTTCCGCTTGCGCCGCTCGGCCAGCAATTCCGCTTGTTCATTGGCCTCGGCACGCGCCTCGCTATTGCGCACAAACTGACGAATATCTGCACCCAAACCCGGCTCTAACCGCGGTAGGAAATCGGTCAGGAAGTTCAGTTGGCGGCGGCTAAGGTGTTCGCCGGTGTCCTGGTAATCGCGGAAGTTACCCAGCAGGCGGTTGCGGGCTTCATTCAGGCGGCGCTGCTGGTCGCTACGCTGCGCATCAATCAGTGCGGCCAGGCTGTCGTGGGCCAGTTCGGCGTGCTGATCGGCGAAGCGCAGCAGACGGGACTGTTCCAGCATCCGGCAACAGTCGCCCAGCGCAGCGGGGCTGATCGGATAGAAAAGTTCGGCCCAGCGCGGTTCTGGGTAAAGGGCTGCGCCATTGGCTTCGAATTTTACGGGTCGTTTAGTACCTTCTTCCGATACAAAAGCGTCCAGCACTTTTTGTACCGCATCGTCATCTACCTCAGCATATTTTTTCTGGAGATCGCCTTGAATGCGGCTTCGCTGCTCCCGTAAAAACCGGTCGAGCACATTCTCAATTTTGCCTAAACCCGCCACATCGCGGCGGGGCAGATCAAGCCGTTTCCAGCCGCCATCGGCGACCTGCGGCTCCTGGCCGGGGTGATTTTTGACAAAATTTTCCCGGTACAGCATATCGAGATAGACTTGCAAGTAGGGCAGTTGAATACCTGCCCGGCCTCCGCTGATGTTGTCCACGATGGCTGCGTAGGTTTCGTCCGGCGGCGCCTCTGCCATGATATTGAACCGCTGAAATGAACCCTCCAGCACGGCCTTTACTTTTTTTGCGCTCATCGGCTCCACCCGTAGCCGCCGGTCGAACAACGTCGGTACCGTTCGCTCGAATCCGTACAGCCAGGCCAGGTACTCCTCCCGAATGACGAACAACAGGCGGCAGGGCACGGTCGACTGCAGAATATCGCGTACCGTGCCTGCAAACGCCTCCTGCTCCGCCGGGGTACCGAGGATAAATAACTCCTCCAACTGATCGAAGATCAGATAAGCCGGGCGGAGATAGGTGGCATAAATGTCATGCAGCATAGCCGCTACGGGCTGCTCGGATGCGGTGCCGGAGGCTTGGACCAACCGCTGACGGAGGGTCTCGTTCAGATCGTTCTGTCGGCGGATGGTCAGTGGATACCAGTCAGTTACATCGAAGCGGGAGGCCAGTCCGCACTGGACGAGGCTGGTTTTGCCCGTGCCCGACTGCCCGTATACGAGGATCAGACGGTTCTTGGTCACCATGTCGTAGAGCGCCAATTCCTCCTCCTCGCGCCCGAAGAACTGGTCCCGGTCGGCTGCCGTGTAGGCATCGAGTAATTTGAACGGACTGATCATGGCGCCGCTGATTTGGGAATTGGAGAGCTTGGGTTTGCGCTATAGCGCGTTCAGCTTTTTCTGAAAAATCAACTCTGTGAAAGCATCCATCTGATCTTTAACCAAAGAGAGTTGCGACGCGGAAACTTCCAATAACGGATCATCGGGTTTGTTTACATATTTGTAGCAGCAGATATCGGCGGCTTTCAGGTAGTGACTAAAGAAAAACAGCTTGCACACGTCCGTACGGGGGTGAAAGGCATTTTCGTCAATAACAAAGGGCGACAGATTGAGGTAGTCCCAAGTCTCCTCATTCACCAGCAGGATAGAGCGGTTGTCAAGCGGCTTGGTGAGGCGAATGGGCGTGAGGGCAAAGCCGCCCTGCAGATCGTGGAGCATGGCGGTAGCGTGTACGAAGCCCGGTTCACGGCGGTGCCGGTATTTTTCTACTTCAATACCCTGAATCGTGGCCAGCCGGTAGCGGGCCATGAACCCGAGTTTGCTATATAAGTAAGCCAGGCACTCTTCTCCGCGTTGACTCAGGTAGGCGAGCGCGGAAGGGTCGGGCGCATATTGACGAACCTGTAAGCGCATTCCATTGAGAAACTGGAGGGATTCTGCGAACAGCTCATCATACTGGATGAGATTGCGCAAATCGGCCAATTCCTGCACGAAATATTGAATTTCGTTCTGGTCAAACACCGCTTTTATCGTCTTGATGAGGGCGAGAAAATCGAATACCTCTCGCTCGGCCTTAGGCAGTTGAAAAAAGAACTCTAAGTAATCAGCTTGCTCAGCAGCCACGACCGGCTTGTTTGTCTGATAAAATGCCTCCCAGAGTTGGGCCAACATTGTAAAGCCCAGCAGTTCCATGGAAGTATTATAAGCCGCCACGATTTGGCGGATACGTGCTTCGCTCACCTTGTCATAACCTTCGTTTTCGTGCTCAATCGGTACCAAGAGCTTGCGAATTGGCTCGGCGAGCGGGGCAGGCAAGGCATTGATGATCTGTAGCCGCTTGGTAGGCAACCCGACTGGCTGCCCCTTGCGCTGATCCTGCATATAGAGCTGGTGAATGCCATCGTGGTGTGCGCTCAATGCTTCAAACAGCACTTCGATCAGCCGCTGATTGGGGGTGAAATTGGTGGACAGGTCTGGCACTACCGCTTGCAGCGGCAATTTCCAGTCCAGGTGATGCGCCGTTTTTTCGGTACAAAAAATCCCCCAGGTAGCCCCTGCAGCAGATATCGGGAAATCATCAAGGTTGCTCCGCAGCTCCGCCATTACCAAATTGGGATGGGTGACCAGGAGTGCGGCTTTGGCCATATCAAAGGCTTCCCGTACGCTGAACTGCAATTGCATAGCCTCAAAAAACCGGGTGGAGAACAGCGTTGCCTTGCGATCATCTACCGGCGCGTTGGTGGCTATCACTACCGGGACGCCCTGTTCCAGCAGTTCGTGCACCTGCCCACCTGTGGAACATCCGTTGAGGAACACCAGCCGCAGCCGCGGGCACTGGCCAAGCATTTTTGCCACTCCTCCGGCGTGGGCTGCCCCATCGCCCATGAGCAGATGGTCGCGCCCGGCATGTCCGCTGAACAGGAACAGGGCCAGCGAATCACGATACAGGGTTAAGTAGGAGGGTAGCCGCTCCACCTTGGCGAACGACTCACGATGCAGTAAAAAGTGTTGCGACTTAGCGCGGGGAGCCAATATACGGGTCAGCGCCTCGTCTTCCTCCTGCAGGGTGGGCAGGGGTTCCGCAATCTGGTTGGCGAAGGCAAGGAGCAGGGTATCCACAGGGTGAATGTCTGCTTGCAAAGACACAAAATATTTCGGAGACTATTGATCCAAGCTACAGTCAATGTTAATTATCCTTGAGTCAAGACCCAGTTTTCAACCCCCAAAAACCCCGCTACCGCCTTCCCCACGTTCTGCCCGTCCATCGCCGCCGACAAAATACCGCCCGCGTAGCCCGCGCCCTCCGCGCAGGGAAACAGGCCCGGCACCTCCGGATGCATCAGCGTAACTGCATCGCGCGGAATGCGCACCGGCGAACTGGTGCGGCTTTCGGTGGCTACCACACTGGCTTCAGCGGTATGGAAACCGCGCATTTGCTGGCCGAATTCGGCCAGCCCCTCGCGCACGCGCTGGTAAATGAAGCCGGGCAGCAGGTCGAACAGCGGCGCCGGGTACAAACCGGGGATGTAAGAGGAAGCCGGCAGATCATTGGACATTTTGCCGTTGATAAAATCGGTCAGGCGCAGGGCCGGGCCTTTCTGGCTGCCATCGCCGGCGGCGAACAGGCAGCGCTCCACCTCGCTTTGAAACTCCATGGCCGCAAAAACGCCGTGCTGGGCCCAGGGCGCCAGGTCTTCCGTTTCCACGGCGGTGACCATGCCGGAATTGGCAAAGGGCGAGTCGCGCCGGCTCATGCTCATGCCGTTGACCACAATCTCGCCGGGGGCCGTTGCCGCCGGCACCACCAGGCCACCCGGACACATGCAAAAGGAGAATACCCCCCGGCCGCGCACCTGCGCCACTAAACTGTAGCTCGCCGCCGGCAAATGATCGTCCCGTTCATTTTGCCGGTACTGAATGCCGTCGATCAGCGGCTGCGGATGTTCCACCCGTACGCCGAGCGCGAAGGGCTTGGCTTCAATGCGAATATTGCGCCGGTGCAGCAGGCGGTAAATGTCGCGGGCGGAGTGTCCGGTCGCCAGGATGACGGCATCGGCAAAATATTCATGCCCCACCATCCCTTCCCCGGTCGATTCGCTGCGCACGCCGATCATTCGCCCATGCTGTATAATGAAGTCGGTGACCAGTTGTCCGAAATGCACTTCGCCGCCGTAACGCAGAATGGTCTCCCGGATGTTCTGCACCACGCCGGGCAGTTTGTTGGACCCAATGTGCGGATGTGCCTCGACGAGGATGTCGCTCTTCGCGCCGTGCTCCACCAGCAGGCGCAGGGCTTTCTGGATGCTGCCGCGTTTGGCCGAACGCGTATAGAGTTTTCCGTCGGAATAGGTGCCGGCGCCACCTTCGCCGAAACAGTAGTTGGAATGCGGGTTCACCTCGCCGAACTGCTGGATGGCCCGCAGATCGCGGCGGCGGGCCTGGGCATCCTTGCCCCGGTCGAGCAGGATAGGCTGAATGCCGCGTTCGAGGAGTTCCAGGGCGGCGAAGTAACCGCCGGGACCGGCGCCGACGATGAGCACGCGTTTGGCGGTCGAGGCCACCGGTCGGAAGCCCGGCAAAAGAGGCGCTTCCGGTACGAAGATCTCCCCTGGCCCGTATACCTCGGCGCGCAGCCGGAACACAGGTTGTCGCGACCGGGCATCGAGCGATGATTTCAGGATTTCGAGGTGGGCGATCTGCTCGGGGCGCAGGCCGGTCTGTTGAGCGGCTTTTTGCCGCAGGCGGGTTTCATTGTCCTGTTCGCCAGGCAATACGACGAGTTCAACTAATTGTGGCATAATGCTTTATGTCCCGTAGTTATCGGGAAAATGTAGTGCCAACTTTTAGTTGGCGAGGTCTCACCAACTAAAAGTTGGCGTTACTTGCCGCGCTCCTGCACATCGGAGTAGAAGATCAGTTCCCACTCGCCGCTGGGTTGCTTGGCAAACCGACGTTCCAGGCCGAAGCTCACGGAGCGTGCCCGGATGCGTTCGATGATCATGACGTCACCCAGCATCTGGGTTTGGATCAGGTAATCATTCGGGCTGAAATTGAGGCGCATCATTCGCCATTCTTCCAAGGTCCAAGTGTTGGTTTTAGGGCGGTAGTGGGTGCTGTCGATCTGTTCACTCACGTCGCCCTGCAGCGGCCAGCTGATGTGGGCGATCTGGTACAGGCTGTCGGCGTGGAAGCGTTTGTAAAATTCCACAAAATCGGCCGGCAGTTCCGCATCGGCTGGTAGCGCAGCAGTTTCCTGCGGGACCGTGCCGGGCTGGGGGCCGGTATTACAACTATTTAAAAAAAGAAGAAGGAGCAAAAAAGGAAAAAACAGGCGCATGGGCAGCTGATATAGACGGAAAGGGAAGCTAAAGGTAGTTACCGGGCCTCAAAACGTTGCGGTCCAGGATATATTTGCGGTTAGGTTCGGGTTTTTGGTGTTGGCTGCGCATTTCATTCCGTCGGCTAATGCGCATAAAAAACTTAGGTTTTTGCGATCGTTTTCTGCCTTTAAAAACCGCTTTAGCGCCTATCTTCGCCGCATTTAGCACCCCTGTACCCCAACCTAACGTACCCAAACCGCAAGGCATGGCAAAGCGTAAACGCGGACAACTCAGCTTGAATTTCGACAGCGAACGGGTCTCGAAACTCTTCGGGATTTTCTGTTTGTTCCTTTCTTTTTACTGTTTAATCGCTTTCGTTTCCTACCTGTTCACCTGGCAGAACGACCACGATGTCGTATTTCATTTCTCCTGGGAAATGTTTCTGGCCGATGTACAGGTGGACAACTGGCTGGGGCGCCTCGGCGCCTTTCTCTCCGACAGCATCATCTATTGGGGCTTCGGCGTGGCTTCCTTCGGCTTTGTCTACCTGCTGTACAAATACGGGCTGGCCTTCGTCCGCCGTACGCCCTCCGGCGCCATGTACGGCACTTTGCAGCGTACGGTAATCTACATGGTGATCGTGTCCATCGTCACCTCGTTTTTCTTCCAGAAATTCGAGTTTCCCTGGGGCGGGGTATTTGGGCAGGCTATCAGCGACTACACCCAGAATTTTATCGGCACCATCGGCACCTTCGTGCTCATCCTCTTTGCCATCGTCGCCACCTTCGTTTGGTCGAATAACCCCAACCTGGAGGAGTTCACCTGGCCGAAGCTTTGGGAGGAGACCAAAATAGCCTGGCAGGACCTGCTCTCCGGCAACTTTGCCAAACGGCAGCGGGAAGTCCCCCTGCGGGCGCCCCGGGTCCGGGCAGATGTGCCGGTGCAGCCGATCGAACAAATTCCGCTGATGGAGACGGTCAATAACCGGCCGACTGCCCCCGTCCCGGTGACGAGTCCGCAGCTGGCCCTCGACCTCAGCCAGCGCAGTGCCCTTTTTGCCGACGTGCCCAAGCAGGAAGCGCCGCGACCGGGTACGCCCCTGCAACCGGATTCCGATGATTTTGAGATCATTGCCGCGCCGCCGGCTCCACCTACCTCGCCGGAGGAGGCCGAGGGCTACAAGGCGCCGGTGGCCATCGTACAGGAAAATAACCCGAACCTCTCCGAGCCTTATGACCCCACTTTGGAGTTGTCGCATTACGAATTCCCGCATTTGCAACTGTTGCTGGATCACCCCGATCAGACCCTGGAAATAGACCGGGAGGAGCTGGAAACCAATAAGAACCTGATCATTCAGACCCTGCTCAATTTCAAGATCGAGATTGAGAAGATCCGGGCGACCATCGGCCCGACGGTGACGCTGTACGAGATCATTCCCGCCAAAGGCATCCGGATTTCCAAGATCAAGAACCTGGAAGATGACATTGCGCTCAGCCTGTCGGCGCTCGGCATTCGTATTATCGCGCCCATCCCCGGCAAGGGCACCATCGGTATTGAGGTGCCTAATAAAAACCGCCAGATCGTGGGGATGCGTGAAGTGCTGATGAATGACCGTTTCAAGCGTGCGAAGATGGATCTGCCCATTGCCCTGGGCAAAACCATTCAGAATGAGGTGTTTGTGGCGGACCTGACCAAAATGCCGCACCTACTGATTGCCGGCGCTACGGGACAGGGTAAGTCGGTGGGCATCAACGTGGTGCTCATGTCGCTGCTATACAAAAAGCACCCTTCCCAGGTCAAACTGATCCTGATCGATCCCAAGAAGGTCGAGCTATTTCCCTATGCCCACCTCGACAATCACTTCCTGGGTTTCCTGCCCGACCAGCTGGAGCCCATCGTGACCGATACCACCAAGGTGGTCCATACGCTCAATTCCCTGATCATCGAGATGGAAACGCGCTACGATCTGCTCAAGAAAGCGGAGGTGCGCAACATTTCGGAGTACAATGACAAATTCGTGGCGCGGCGGCTCAATCCAAATAAAGGCCACCGCTTTTTGCCCTACATCGTGCTCATCATCGACGAGTTTGCCGACCTGATCATGACGGCCGGCAAGGAAATAGAACTGCCGATTGGCCGCCTGGCCCAGCTGGCGCGGGCCGTGGGCATTCATCTCATCATTGCTACGCAGCGTCCGTCGGTGAATATTATTACCGGCGTGATCAAGGCCAACTTCCCGGCGCGGATCGCTTTCAAAGTGGCCTCTAAAGTGGACTCACGCACCATCCTTGACGCGGGCGGCGCGGAACAGCTGACCGGTCGCGGCGACATGCTGCTGTCTGTCGGCGGTGACATCATTCGCCTGCAGAGCGCCTTCGTGGATACGCCGGAGGTCGAAAAGGTGATCGAATTTATCGCCAACCAGCAGGGCTTCGCGGAGCCGTTCTTCCTGCCCGAGTTTCATCCCGACGGCGAAGCGGGGGGCGCTGACACCAAAGAATTCCGTCTGTCGGAAATGGACGACATGCTGGAGGACGCCGCCAAACTGGTGGTGGAAACCCAGCATGGCTCCACCAGTATGATTCAGCGCCGCATGAAGCTCGGCTACAACCGGGCGGGGCGTATTATGGACCAAATGGAAGGCCTGGGTATTGTCGGTCCGGCGGAAGGTTCCAAGCCCCGGGAAGTGCTGTTCTACAGCATGGACGAGCTGACACGGTTTATGACGGAGCTGAAAAACCGGAAGGGGTAGGGCGCGTTTTCGATCAAATTTTCATCCTTGCCTCTTTTCCCGTATTTTTGAACTATCACGGATGTTTACATTTGATACACATGGACACCTGACTCCCGACCAACCGATCGAGGCAACTCTAGAAGAAATACAGGCTACTTTCGTTTTTAACGAACACCGGAGATCGATATTTATAAAATTGATTGAACTTTGGAATGAACTTCGTAGGTTGAAGCCAGGTACTTTTATGGTCTGGATAGATGGAAGTTTTGCCACGATGAAAGAAAATCCAAGGGATGTGGACTGCGTGTTTTTCGTTAACTTTAAATGGCTAGGAGAACATGAAAAGATTATAGAGACGATTCAAAACACGTATTCAGAATTAGTTGATGTATATTTCGTTAGCATTTACCCTGAAGGCCATCGTTATCGGATTAGAACAGAAAGTGATCGTATTAAATGGCTTCATTTTTTCACCACTGATCGCCGAAAAATCGTTAAAGGTCTGATACAAATAAATTTTGACGAAGATGGAAATCTATGATGTTCGGGAAATAGAAATTTTCCATACAATCGAAAAAATCAAGGAGATTAATAAAGCCGTCATTTTTCATCAGAAATTTGAAGAGCCTGATCATTTTGCCATTCGTCAGTGGCAAAAAGTGAAGATTGAGCTCCAAAGTCAACTTCGTGAAATGCTTTTCGCTCTAGACGCTCTGCCGCTGCTGATCGAAGCTACCCCAACTATGGCATCCAAGCCAGGAGCGGAAAAACAGATGGACGTCGGAATGCCTCAAAAACGTGGTATGAGCGCTGAGCATATGGCCAAGATCCGCGAAGCCCGTATGGCCAAGCGTACTAAAGCCAGTGCTAGCACTGGTGTAGCCCCAAAGCCAAAAACAGAAAAAAATTCGGCTGGTGGTACAACGAAAAAGCCAGGATGAGCGCTGAGCATGTGGTCAAGGCTTACGAGTTGCGGAATACTAAAGAAGCGTAACGGCTCAAGTCATTAAAAAATAATGAAACCACATCCTCAAGGGGCGGCTTTTGGCTGAGTCGGCCAGGTTTTGGAGCAACCACTGTAAATAATGCTGCTTTCATCAACGAGCGAGGCCCGCTGTGCAACTGCACAGCGGGCCTCGCCATTATTAATCAGTACAGAAAAATTATTTTTCTTCGTTGCTCACCATCGTCGATACCCGGGCGGCTTCTATTTCCTGAGCCGGTGCGACCACCCACTCCAGTTGGTCCGGATTGCCTTCTGTGAACAGATCGAACGATTGTACCGCCTGCTGCATCGGCTTTCCACCGTCATTCAGGCGAAACAGGCTCACCGTGGCTTTCAGTTGGTTGTCGATCATCACTGCGGTGATCTCATTGGCGTTGACGCTGGCCACGAAGTGGGTGGAGACATAAGCGCCCTGCTTATCGAACAGCGAAACACTGTAGGTTTTGGATCCTTTGCTGAAACCGCGCGCCAGGTTGTACAGCACCGCGTAGTATTGGCCGTTCTCAAATTTGGCCACCGGCTCCGGGTGCACCGGCATGCCGCTGAATTCTGCGCTGCGCTCCAGTTCCGGCAGGAACTCGTAGTATTCCCAGCCCATGCGCTTTGCCTTTTCAGCAGCGGCGGTACCGGTTACTTTTGCCTGCAGGCTCTGTGCATCCAGCGAGTAGGGCAGCGATGCGGTCGGAAACTGCGCCAGGAAATCCTGGAAGGACGGCGTTTGACCGTTCAGGTTCATTGCGAAGAGGCTTGCGAAAACAAGCGTAAGGGCCGGGATTATGGTGGATTTTTTCATTGTATGGAATCGGTTATGGATTTGAAGGTTTGTGCGATTATGTTTTTTGAATTTCAGGGCGGCCGGTTGTTCTGCGTGCCGATATAACTACTAAGTCAAATCGCTTGCCAAAAATGAATGCACCGGAGGTTTTTGGCGAAATAATTTTAAAAAACCTCTTTTTAGACTTTTTATGGTACTGATTTTCCGGCAAACGGTCGATATTTCCAGAATACGGCGGACAAGAACACATACGCATCAGGGTGGGCGGGCAGTTTTCATGGTCAGAAGTTTTGCCGTTGAATGCTGAATGCCGACATTTCGTAAACCGAAAACCTTAATTTTAACACAGCCGGGAAAGAAAAACCCATTGACTCCGTCGGAATCAATGGGTGATGGTCTAGGCTCGAAAACCGTATGTACCTAAGACTTACGAATGGCAAGCGATTGCTATGTCTGCTTTTTGGCCTTGCTCAGTTTGCCACTGGCTTTGTGCTGGGCTTTATGGGTGGTAGGCGACTGTATGGCACTGGGAATGCCCGGCGCCTGACCGGCCGCTGATCGATGTATGAAGGTACCCCAAGTGAGATTGTTGGCGCCTTCCCGATGACTGAGCGCCTTTTCAATGGCCATATTGGCGGCATTCTCGACGACCCACTCGAAGTTTTCTTCGCCCACGGAAGTTATTTCGGCATCGGGGGCGGGATTGCAGAAATCTATGGCGTACGGCACGCCGTCACGGATCGCAAATTCGACGGTGTTGAAGTCATACCCCAATGCGTGGTTGATGCGCAACACCAGTTCGTGCATCTGCTCGCGCAGGGCGCTGGATATTTTGTAATCGGCTACGTAGCGGAGGTGGTGGGGGTTGCGCGGCTCGTAGTCCATGATCCGCACATACTTGCCGCCCAGGCAATAGCAGCGAAAGTAGGCGTCGAAATCGATATTTTCCTGGAGCATCATGACCAGGGTGTTGGTTTCATTGTAGTCGCGAAAGAACTCTTCGTAGTTCTTCACTTTGTAGACGCTCTTCCAGCCGCCGCCGGAGTGGGGCTTCATGTACAGCGGAAAACCACCGAGGTAGTCGATCATCCGTTCCCATTCCAGCGGGTATTTCAGATTGCGGAAACTTTGGCCGCTGGTATCGGGCGGCATTTCTTTGGAAGGCAGCAGGATGGTACGGGGCACGGGTACGCCAATCTTTGTGCAGAGACAGTTGTTGAAAAACTTTTCGTCCGCACTCCACCAGAAAGGATTATTCAGGACCGCCGTACCATTGAGCGCAGCATTTTTCAAATAAGCCCGGTAAAAAGGTACATCCTGGCTAATCCGGTCGATCATCACCGCGTAGGGGGTAGGTTCGCCCTGCATCAGCTCATCCACCAGGGTAGGCTCGGCGTGCACGCCTTTGACGTTTTTGGAGTTAACACGCGCCACAAAGGCCTCCGGGAACGAAGACTCTTTGCCATGCAGTATTCCGATTTTTTTCATGCTGTTCCGAAGTTGAAGATTTTTGATTGGTTGTTATGGTCAGGTTGGCGGCCATAGCGACAAAACTACTGAAAACAGCATGTGCACCAAGGATTAGGGCAAAAAATTGCGATTCAATCCGATTTCAGGTGGCCGGGGCGGAATTGTGGGCTGCTCAATAGTCAATAATCGGCCCGATGGGCACTATTTTCGGACGGGGCGACACCCGCCGGAATAAAGTGTCCAACTGGATTTCCTGGCCTTCGTACTTGGCATACAGCGTCAATACATGCGGACCGGTTTTTCGAAAAGTGAATTTCAACTCCTTCGTCTCGAAGGTTTTGCGCACGCCTTCGCCATAGTCCAGTTCGTACACGGCGCCCTGGCCGAAATTTTCCATGACCACTTTGTAGGGCCGATCCTGCTCCGGCTTCTCGTATTCGTGTAGCAGGTTACCCGGTATGCGTTGGATTTTGCGGTTCGCCTCCGGGTCAGCCGCACCTTCCGCCCCTTTGGCCTGCACCAGCGAACGGTCTGCGTCGCGGCCGGCGGGACCTTTGCGGGCGAACTGCACGCCGATCAAACCGACGATGCCGAATGTCGCTAACAAGAGGAGCAACAGGGTTTCGCGGTTTTTCTTCTTTCCGCCGGGCGCCTTTTGCGTGTTTTCCATAGTTGAAAAATTCTGGTTGATGAGTAATGGATGCTCAAAGGTATGACGCAGCGGGAGAAATCTGCCTGCTGCGCCTGGCCTCGGGCAGTGTAAGTCGACGGCCAACGCCCTATCTTTGCGGGTATGCCGCTTTACCTCCACGACAGCCTGAATTATGTGGCCAAACTAAGCCCCCGCCGGGTATGGAACCTGGCCAAAGTCTTATCGTCCTACTACCTCACCCGCTGGCTGCGCCGCCCGATACAGTGGGGCATGCCGGTCACGGTAAGCGTAGAGCCGACAACGGCCTGCAACCTGCACTGCCCCGAATGTCCCTCCGGTTTACGCGCTTTTAGTCGCGACACAGGCAATTTAAAAGAGGATTTTTTCCGCCGTACCGTGGATGAGTTGCACCGCGACCTACTGCACCTGATCTTTTACTTCCAGGGGGAACCGTATATCAATCCGAAATTTCTGGATATGGTGGGCTATGCCCATCAAAAGCGGTTGTTTACGATCACCAGTACGAACGGCCATTTCCTGAACGATAAAAATGCCCGTCGGACCGTCGAATCCGGTCTCGACCGGCTCATCATTTCGGTAGATGGTACCACGCAGGACACGTACGAGCAATACCGCAAGGGCGGTAATCTGGAACATGTGCTGCAGGGCGCCCGTAACGTGGTGAAATGGAAGAAACAGCTGCGCAGCCGCAGCCCGCACATTATTTTTCAGTTCCTGGTCGTGCGGCCCAACGAGCACCAGATACCGGATATTTACCGTCTGGCCCGGGAGATCGGCGTAGACGAAGTCCGCTTAAAAACAGCACAGGTTTATGACTACGAACAGGGCAATCCGCTTATTCCTACCCAGGAAAAATATGCGCGTTACCGCCAGTCGGCGGACGGCACCTGGCAGGTCAAACACGCCCTGGCTAACCACTGCTGGAAACTCTGGCACGCCTGTGTTATCACCTGGGATGGGCTGGTGGTGCCCTGCTGCTTCGACAAGGACGCGCAGCATCGCCTCGGCGATCTGAAAAAAACCCCCTTCCGTACACTGTGGAAGGGGGCCGCTTATCAGCAGTTTCGCCGGGCTATCCTGCAGGGTCGCAGCGAAGTAGACATTTGCACCAACTGTACCGAAGGCTGTACGGTGTGGGCCTAGCCAACCTCAATGATCGGCGTGCAGGGCCGCCTGCTCCCGCTGGTATTCCTCGGTCAGTTTCTTCTGAATATCGCTTGGTACGGCGCCGTATTCGGCAAAGGAAATGGCAAACTTGGCTTTGCCCTGGGTGAGCGAACGCAGGGCGGACGAATATTTATGGAGTTCTTTCAGCGGCACCCGGGCTTTGATCACCTGATAATGCCCGTCGGCGTCCATCCCCATGATAATGGCCCGGCGGGTTTGCAGGTCGCCCATCACCGATCCCATCACCTCGGCATCGCACATGACTTCCAGGTCGTAGAGCGGTTCGAGCAGTTGCGGGCCGGCCTTATGGAAAGCCTCTTTGAACACCATGGTCGAAGCGATCTGGAAAGCCATATCGTTGGAATCCACGTCGTGCATTTTACCGTCGTACACGCTGATGCGAATATCACGGCAGTAGGAGCCGGTGCCGGGGCCTTCCTCCATTTTGGCCATGACCCCTTTTTTAATGGCGTTGATGAAACGGCTGTCAATCACGCCCCCCACGATGGCCCAGACGAAGGAAAACTTGCCGCCCCATTTCAAATCCTCGACCTCGATGTTTTTGGCATTCAGCCCATGCGGGGCGGGCATGCCGTCATAGTAGGGCTCCAGACGGATATGCACTTCGGCAAACTGGCCGGCGCCACCCGACTGTTTTTTATGCCGGTAGTCCTGATTGACTTCTTTGGTAATACTTTCCCGGTAAGGAATACGGGGTTCGATGAACTGCAGCTGCACCCCGAAGTTTTGCTCGGCCTTGTAGCGTACGATGTCCAGGTGCATTTCGCCCTGGCCCTGCACGATGGTTTGTTTGAGCTCCATGCTTTGCTCTACCAGCAGGGTGGGATCTTCTTCCTGAATAGAGTGCAGGGCATGGGCCATTTTTTCCACCTCCGCTTTGCTGGGCGGTACGACGGCCATGCGGATGCGGGGCGGCGGGAAGTGGATGCGTTCGATGCGTAGTTCGGAACCCTTCGGATTAAGGGTCTGGTTGGTATGCGAGCCTTTGAGTTTGACGGTACAACCAATGTCGCCGGCGCGCAGTTCCTGCACCACATCGCGGTTTTTTCCTTCGCTTTCAAAGAGTTGTGAGAAACGCTCCACGTTGCCATTATCGGCATTGGTGAGCTCATCCCCCGTTTTCAGCACGCCGGAATAGACCTTGAAATAGGAGACATTGCCCACTTTCGGCTCGTTCACGGTTTTAAAAATGAACACGCAGGGCCGGGCGGACGCTTCGCAGGGTTTCGACCCACCGCCCTCCAGGGCGGCCGCCGGCCGGTCGGCGGGGCTGGGGCAGACGTCGTGGATAAAGCCCATGATGCGCCCGCTGCCCATATCCTGCGTAGCGGAGGCGCAGAAGAGCGGATAAAATTGCCGGTGCGCCAGGCCGATGCTCAGGCCCTTGGCCAGTTCTTCCTCGTCCAGATTGCCTTCGGTAAAAAACTTTTCCATCAGGGCATCGTCGTTTTCGGCGGCCGCTTCTACCAGCGCGTTGTGCATGGCGTCGGCGCGGCCTTGGTGCTCGGCGGGAATGGCTTTCTTTTCCGGCTTGCCGCCGCCGGGCGGGAACACGTACATGACCATGCGCAAAGCATCCACAATGGCGTTGAAACCCGGCCCCGTATTCACGGGAAACTGGACCGGCAGCACCCGGCTGCCAAAACGATTGCGGGCCTGGTCGAGCGTCGTCTCAAAATCCGCCTTCTCATGGTCGAGGTGATTGACGATGAATAAGGCCGGGGTCTCGAACTTGTCGATGTACTCCCACAACAGTTCCGTCCCCACTTCCACCCCGCTTTTGGCATTAAGCAGGACCAGCGCCGTATCGGCCACCTTTAAAGCGGTCACCACCTCGCCGGAGAAGTCATCCAGCCCCGGCGTATCGAGGATGTTGATCTTGGTGTCTTTCCAGGAGCAGTGGAGGAGCGATGCGAAGAGCGAGTGGCCGCGCTGCTGTTCGAGCGGGGTGTAATCGCTCTGGGTGTTGCGATCGCCGACCGTGCCGCGGCGGTTGATCGCCTTGGCTTCGTAAAGCATGGTTTCGGCCAGGGTGGTTTTGCCGGAGCCGGAGTGTCCGACCAGGACAACGTTCCGGATTTTTGCTGTGTCGTAAGCTGCCATGAGCAAGGAACTGGGTTTGGTGAACAGATGGCCAGAAGGAAGCAAAATCGGTGCAAAAAAGCTGGCTACAGCCCGCTAGCGCGCCCTACGCGCCCTTCCGGCTTCATTGTAAACGGGTAAAAAGCATGATGTTGAAATTTTGTTTGGTGAACATATCTGCTTCCGGCGGTTAATGTAGGTGGGTTTGGGAAACGGGCGAAATAAATGCTGATTTTTTTGTGCGGAGGAGGGAAAAATGGATGGAGAAAGCAAAATCCCCGTCAATGCGCGGGGCATTGACAGGGAGGAGAGGTCAAAGATGGTGTCAGAGGTTACCTGATCACTTTAGTAAAAGCATTAAAAAACCGATAAATCGGTTGGGCCTGGCCGTTTTTGACGCATAGCCCACGAATGAATTCGTGGGTTGAAAATCACAAGCGCCTGATTATTAACACGCAACAAGTCCAATGATTGACCGATAATACTTACTAAAAAGCGTGTTTCAGTTCATTTTCCACAAACCACTGCAGGGTGGTCGGTGTCGTGACGGCGGCAGTACGCACAAAACCGTCCCGGTAGTCCGGAGTATTCAAAGCCCGCTCCAGCTCCACGTAGCCATCGGCGATGGTTTCGGACAGCCCGGCTTGCAGCATGCCCGCTTTGGCATCCGCCGGGGAAAACTGAATGTAAGGCAGATCCGGCTGGCCGATGGCCTGGCCGATCAGTTGGGTCGCCTCCTGCATGGTATGGTCGCCGGCGCCTCCGATGAAATGGTGGCTGTGACCGCTGAACTGCAGGTCGAGCAGTCGCCGGGTAGCGACCTCGGCGATGTCCCTGGTATGCACCATGGTGACC
>JBKJKS010000543.1:0-2773 GCA_046597295.1 Saprospiraceae bacterium | reverse complement strand
GGACTTACAGCGTTTTAGTAGCCCCGTGAGGAATCGAACCTCAATCATAGGTACCGGAAACCTACATTCTATCCGTTGAACTACGGAGCCTGGGAATGGTGATCAAACTAAAAATCGCCCAACGAAGTTCATACAATCGGAGGGAAGGTCGTTTTCACGTTTTTAGCGGGGGCAAAGATACATGACCTGGTGCGGAATTAAAAAATATTCCGGTCAAAACTGTTTTCGCAGGCTGGTCAGACCCGCCGGTTTTCAGGACACCAAAGAATGGGTGGGTGGATATTTTTCCAATTGTATATTGATCCAGCTGCGCACTTCTTCCGACAGCCCGTGGGCGTCCGTATTTTGAAACGCCGGGCCGTAGCACAGCCGGATGATGGTGGTTTGTACGCCAAAGCGTCGTGCTGCATGGGCCAGGAAAGTTTCCGTGCCGAGCCAGTAATCCTGCTCATTATCGAAACAGAGGGCCACCGGAACGACTGGCAGGCCGCTTTTAGCCGCTATTTGAAACGCACCTTTTTTAAAAGGCAGGGTGCCGGCCAGCGCGGAAGTCGTGCCTTCCGGAAACAGAATGACCGAGAAACCCTCCTGGATTTTGGCTTCGATCTGGCGCAGCGTCTGGGCCCGGCTGCCCGAGTGCTCCCGCCGCAGGTATAAAATGCCCGCTAGCGCTGCTCCTTTACCCAGGATTGGCCAATTGGCCACTTCTGCCTTGGCCACCGGCAGGGCATCCAGATCGCAGAGCATCAGGATGGGATCAATATACGCCCGGTGGTTGGCTACGAGGAGGGCAGGAAAATCCGGTGGCGTACCGATTACTTCCATTTGTACGCCCAAGGTAGCCAGCAGACGCCGCGCCCAGCGTCGCCGCACCCGCATGGCCGCCCGCAGGTCGGCGCCGCCGATGACCGTTCGCAGCCAGATTTCCAGCACGATCAGGGTAGTATAAACAATGGTGAAGCAGCACCGCCAAACGAGTCGAAGGATTTTCACAGCCGGCAAAAATAGGTCGACTGCAGCTGGGTTAGGTACCTGATAAACGGTTTTTTTCACCGATCATGCTGCGCGCCTATCCACCACATAAAAAAAGGCGCCCGGTGTCATACCGGCGCCTTTGAAAACGATTGCATCTAAAATCGGCTTGCTTTACACCGCAGCCAGGGTTTCTTTCAGCTCCGCTACGCTGATGTCCAGGTGCGAGGCATCGTATATACACTCTCCATTGACTATCAGCAGGACCTGCGGCGATTCATGGTGTACCTCAAAAAATTCGGCCACCTGCCCGGAAAGCTGGCGAAAGCGCAACAAATCCAGAAAATAAGGTTCCAAAGTCCGGTCGTCAAAATCCCAATCGTCATCCAGCCGGTATTTGGCAATCGCACTGATGTTACAGGTGGTGCTGTGCTTGAAAATCAGACAAGGGACGGTATGGGAACGTTCTTTTATGCTTTCCACTTCCAGCGGAGAAGTGAGGGGGATCCAGTGCAGGGACATGCGTAGGGGTTACGAAGTTTAGAAATCAGCGCCCGGGCAGCCGCTGCCGCGGTGGCAGGCTTCGAGGAGCAACATGGTGGACATAAAGGCAAAAGCAAGAAATTTCTTCCAGTTCTTCATCAGCGTATGATTTTGATTTTTGTTAAAAACAGTGGCAAAACGGACATCCCGTCAATTTATTATTTACAAACCGTGTGCCAGCTGTCAAATTTGCGGCAAAGTTACGGCACCCCAAAGCAGCGATTCAAAATAATGCTTGGAAACTACCCCAGAATTACCCCTTCAATCAGAATTTAATTTTTCCGAAATACCAGACCCTCCCCTGCCGACAGGCCGGACAACTTAATTTCTGTCAGCGGCACTTCGCCTTCCGCGATGATCCGTTCGGTCGAAAAATACAGCTGCCAATTGCCCGGCGGCGTCGGAATAGTCAGCCCCGCTGATGCGTGTTCCGGGTCGAGGTTGGCCACAAAAACAAATTCCGGGGCGACAGCCTGCGTCCAGGCGATCACTGGTTGCCGGCCTTCCGGATCGGGCCGCCAAAGCCACTGGACGGGTGCATGCTGGATGGCTGGCAAAATATCTTCCGCCAACTGCTTCTGCCGGACGAGCCGGGCGTACAGGGCTTCGTTCTGCCCCCATTGAAACGGGCCGACGGTGCCTTTCGCCCCTTCGGTCATCGAGAAAACGTACAGCTTGCTATAATGTTCGTTGGGCGCCGGCACGGTATGCAGATCGCGGCACTCAAAACCCAGGGCCATATAGGAGGGCATATCAGTTAAAAACAGGGCCATGAAATAGCGCAGTTCGTTGCCTTTTGCATAGAAGCGGTCGAATCGCGGATCATCTTTATCGGCGGTCATCAGGGTAAAGTTGGGCGCAAACTGCCGGCTTTCAAGCATATCGCGGTAAATCCGGAAGGTCTGGATGAACCGCAGGGTGCCCACCGGCTCCGATTGTAAATCACCGAGCGTAGAGTCCGCCCACGATGCTTCCAGGTGATCGGCTTCGTCGCCGTAGGCCATTACGCCGGGAGGGGCCAGGAAGCTTTCGGCAAAATAGCCGAAGTAGGGCTTCTCGCGCAGCACCGTTTGTTTTACCGCACCCAGCAAGTCGTAATACGCATCGCGCTGCGCCGGCACTCCCTGGGGGCGCATCTGCACGTGCGACATGTCGCCGCGCATGAAATCGAATCCGAACGTGGCCTGTATGTGCCGGTAATGCCCGCTGACGTAGTGCCAGGCGGCCTGGTGGGGCCGCCCGAAGTCCAGCGCCCAGT
>JBKJKS010000400.1:0-4724 GCA_046597295.1 Saprospiraceae bacterium | reverse complement strand
CTCCGGGAAACGGATGCGCATGGTCGCCATATCCACGTCGTCGATCTCGATGCGGTCCACCTTATCCAGCTGTTTTTGCATGGATTGCGCCATTTTGGTCTTGGTGGCTTTAGCCATAAACCGGGCAATAGTGCGTTCCTTATCGGCAATGGAGCGCTGCTGGTTTTCATAGGCATTTTGCATCAGTTCCCGGCGTTCGGCACTGATTTCCAGGTATTTGGAATAAGCCGCCTTATAGTCGGTGATCTTACCGAGCATGATCTCGATGGTGCGGTTAGTCACGTTATCGAGGAAACGTTTATCGTGGCTGATCACGATGGCCATGCCCGTGTAACCGTTCAAAAAATCCTCCAGCCACAGAATACTTTCAATATCCAGGTGGTTGGTCGGCTCATCGAGCAGCAGCAGGTCGGGCTGACGGAGCAGCATCTTGGCCAGCTCGATGCGCATTTTCCAGCCGCCGGAGAATTCGTCGGTCAGGCGCAGCATATCGCTGGCCTGGAAACCCAGGCCGCCGAGCACTTTCTCCGCGTCGGCCTGGGTGGTGTGGCTGCCGAGGTGGTGCAGGTGTTCGGTCAGGTCGCTCATTTCCACGATGAGGTGGTGGTAAGCGTCCGATTCATAGTCCTCGCGGATGCCAAGTTCCTCCTCGATTTTACGGAGTTGTTTTTCGAGTTCGTTCACCTCGTCGAAAGCGGTCAGCGTCTCATCGAGCACGGTCTTGCCCTTCGGCAGCAGCATATCCTGGTGCAGGTAGCCCAGGGTGAAGTGGGTCGGGCGCACCACGTTGCCTTCCTGCGGCGACATTTCGCCGGCAATGATCTTGAGCAGGGTGGATTTGCCGGCGCCGTTGCGGCCGACCAGACCGGCGCGTTCGCCGGGCTTGACGGTCAGGTTCACGCTGTCGAGCAGGATGCGATTGCCGTACTGGATATAAATATTCGATAGACTTATCATGGCGGGCGCAAAGATAATACGCGGCGCGGGATTTTTGGCAAGGCCAGGCCTTAAACAGCGCTATGGTCCCCCCGGAAGTGGCTATTGCACCAGCCTTCTTTAAAAGGACACGGGTCATCCAACAAATGTCGAATGACCCATGTCCATTACCATACGCTGGCAGATTTATTCATCCGTTCACTCCATTTTCACAATCTTCAACATCGTCGTGCCCTTCCCAGTCCGGTCGGTAAAGAGCAGGAAGTAAATCCCCGGCGTTAATCCACTGACGTTCAGGGTGGCCGCCTGTTGATTCACTTGCAGTTGTTCTACCCGTACCACCTGTCCAAAGGCGTTGATGATGCTGACCCCGAGGTTGGCGTCAAAGGCATTGTAGACCACCAGTTCGTCCCGCACCGGGTTGGGATACACTTTGAGCTGACCGAACAACGCATCGTGCGTTCCGACCACGGAGTCGACCACACCGTCGCAGTTGTTGTCCAGTCCGTCGGGCAGCTCGGGTGCACCGTAGTAAACAACCGGGTTGCTATCATTGCAATCCAGGTTATTGGGCACGTAGCCGGTTGGGAAAACCAACTGGCAGGTTACCAGGGGCAATACGTCCGGATTGCCATAGCCATCGCCGTCGCTGTCCACGAAGAGGGTGTTCACGGCGAGTTGTTCATCGATGAGCCCGTTACAGTCGTTATCCATTTCGTCACAGACTTCGGCGGCGCCCGGATAAACGGCCGCTGCGGCGTCATTACAATCGAGGTTGTTGCCCACGTAGCCGGCTGGCGCCAGGTTCTCACAGGAAGGCAAGGTTGATACAGCCGGGCTGCCGAAGCCGTCGCCATCCGCATCCGCATAGAAGGTAAAAACGGCTACACCGTCATCCACCAATCCGTCGCAGTCGTTGTCCACCTGGTCGCAGATCTCCGGGGCGCCGGCATAGATGGTGCTGTCACCGTCATTACAGTCTTCAAACGAATATTGACCATCGCCGTCGGTATCCTCGTAAAAGTAGGTTCTGGCTTTCTGGAAAGCGCCTATCCCGATTTTCGCACCGATCAAACGGGAGGGAATATCGTCCATCGGCGGGTGAATGCCCCCCCAGATCCGGGAAAGGCTGCACTGATCCGAGGCATCGCGGTAGGTGGCCCATTGCAGGGTAACGTCCTGGCTGGGGCCTTTTTCATAGCCCAGAAAGCCGCTGTTGGCGGCAATATAGTATTCCTCCACTCCGCCGGGAAAATACGCATCGCCGGTGAGGAGGGTCAGCGCTTCGGCTGCCGCACGGGAGAAGGCGGAGTGCCCGGACGTATAACCGCCGAAGGGCGGCGTCACGAAGGTCGCCTTTTGGTACGGCCACCATTCCTCGGCCAGGATCCAGCCCACGCCGGCAATATCATTGATCGGACTCCCGATATATCCGCCGCCGCGCCAGGTATATACTTTGATTTTATGCAGATTCTCGTTGGTGGGACCTGCCAAAGGATCGCCGGCAAGTACCAGCTCTACAAAACCGGGTTCGAGCGGAAGCCCCGCCGGATGGTAGTTCGGAAGCAGCGGATCGCTGCTTTGGCCATGATCGGCCATGTAGCGGATGGCGGATACCGGCCGGACGCCGTCGTACCAGCCTTTAATACTCCAGGTAGCGACCGCGGCATCGTGGACCGCTCCGCCCAGCGTAAAATAGGCCTTCACATCCCACTCCAGGTTGCTGAGTACGGGACCGCTGCCGTTGAATTTCTTGACCAGTAATGGGTTGTCATTCACCTTATTCAGGATGGAAAACCAGTGTCCCGGCGGCGTTTCAGAGTTAGGGCCATCCGCCCAGAACTGGGTCAGTACGCGCGTGTAATCGCCCCGGAGTACGTACTGCGGTGGGTAAGGCTGACCGGTATGCGGGTTCAGCACCCGGCCCGGACTGATGTCGCCGCCTTCTTCGCGGTTATAAAAGGTATGGTATTCAGCCAGCGATTGCGGATAGGCCTGGTTGTTGCCGATGGAACGCGGCGAAATATCCCAGACTGTGGTATCCTCCGGCGTAAGGTGGGAGCCCCAGACCGAGACGAAGGAAAAATTCCACTTGTATTCCTCCGACAAACCACCGCCCGTCAGCGTATCCAGGGTCGGGAAGGGACCGGGGTCGAGGTAGACCGGATAGTCATGGCCGTCGCGGGTGTGCACGCTCTTATCGGCAGCGCTCAGGGCAAAAGGCGCTACGTAGCCCCATTCCGGACTTTGGAATTTTTGGATGCCCGGGATCGGGTTGCCATTCTGGTCAATGGCCGTGACGAGTTTCAGCGGCTGCCAGCGGTTCGGATCGAGCATACCCGGATTGCCCGGCGTATTCATCGCCAGCGGTGGATTGACCGGCTGGTAGAACAGCGGGGCATAGTTACCGGTCTCGTTAGCGCCGTCCGTATAGCCCATCTGAATAATGCACTGCCCGAGATAATTGCCCAACTCGGCGGCGCCGCCATTGGTATAGTCCAGCGAGGTGTTGTTAATGTCGTAGCCCAGCTGGGCCATCAGGGCGGCGGCGCGGGCCGCTGCGGCGACGGAACTGGGCGATAAAAAGTTGAACCGCGACAGCAAAATGCGGTACATGGCAAAGCTCATGGCCTGTTCCTGGGCGGCGACGGCATTTGCCGGTATGGTTACGCCGTTGAAGGGGCAGGTATAAGTACTCACCGTCTTGCCCAGTAAATAAGGAGTGGCCATCGTATCGTAAGCGGCCCAGGCATCGTACAGGGCAATGCCGGTATGGAACAGGTTGCGGGCATGAACGGGGGGACGGGCAAAATCCTCCCGGATGTCCTGTAGCAGCACTTCATTCCACTTGCGGGCTACCGAGTGTTGGGCGGAAACCACCGGCAGGTATAAAGCGAAACACAGGGCCGCAATAAACAGGTGTAATTTTTTTTTGGTCATGCTTTATTATTTTATGGACGAGGTATGGCAAGAGAACAGCGCTAAAGATCGAGAACACTGGCTTCGCTTTGCTTAAAATAAACTTAGAATAACATTCCAGCTTTGCCCGCAGGCTTGCCTCAAATGGCCTTTTTTACACCGCCGCAGGCCTGAATACCGCCGTACCCTCCACAATTAACACCTGGTGGCAGGACCGCCTGAAATTTTGCAGACTCCATGTTTTGAGGCCTTTTTTGCACAGATTATGCCGAATTTGTTAAAAAAGCAGCGTAAATATGGGCTGTAGATAACAACCTGTCCACCACAAGCGCCGAAAAAATTACCAACAGTTGGCGAAAAACCGAAATGCAATTCTATTTTTGCCACCACCCCGCCCAATCGCTGTTTTGAAAAATCCTCTCTAATCTTACACACAAGTGAATCAAAACAATCTTGCGCCGCGACGTTGGTTGCGGCCTATGAAGGGTCTTAAACTTCGGAAAAATCTGGCCTTCGCCGGCATATTTATCCTGACCGCCGGCCTGTTTGCCGCTACCCTCCAACGTTCGTCCCTGCGCCAACCGGCGGCGCTGTTCTACGCAGAAATACCACTCGCTGCCTTTCCGGAAGTACCGGAAACACTCCAATGGGGCCTTCCACTTAGCCAGTACCAATGTACAGATACGGAGCTGCGCTCCGGTGATGTACTGGGCGAACTGCTGATGAAGCAGGGCCTGAGCTACCCCCAGGTGGCAAAAATAGTGGAGAACTGCCGTGGCAAATTCAATATCAATTCCATGCGCGTGGGTAAGCAGCTGCATTTTCTGGCTGACCGGCAGGATGGCGCGGCACGTTACATGATTTATGAG
>JBKJKS010000318.1:0-5978 GCA_046597295.1 Saprospiraceae bacterium | reverse complement strand
GGAAATGTTGACCGAAATATGCGCCGTACTGGCTTTTTCGGCCATCGATAACCAGGATAAGGTGGGGGCCTTGCTTTTTTCCGATCGCCCGGAACTTTTCATCCCGCCCGGGAAGGGATTGCAGCATACCCTGCGTATTCTGCGGGAACTGCTGAACGTGGCACCGAACAACCGCGGTACGAATCTGGCCAGCGCGTTGCAGTATACCCGTAACCTGCTTCGCCAGCACAGCGTTTGTTTTGTGTTGTCCGACTTTTTGGCCACCGGTTATGAATCGCCGCTGCGGGTGCTGGCCCGGCGGCACGATTGTGTGGGTATCCACGTCTGGGATGTACGCGAACGCGATTTGCCCAACGTTGGTCTGCTGCACGTGCTGGATGCCGAAACGGGTCAGCCCGGCTGGCGCGACACGACCGATCCGGACTTCCGGCGCAGCTATGCCCGGCAGTACGCTAATAACCTGGCCGATGCGCGGCGGATTTTCCAGCAGGCCGGTGCGGATTTTTTAAGCATTTCCACCCGGGAATCCTATGCGACCGCCCTGCTGCATTTCTTTGAGCGGCGGGCGCGCATTATTGCCCATTAAGATAGTGCCAACTTTTAGTTGAAATGTCCAAGTGCTTTATAAAATATTGCCTGTCAATGAGTTGCCTGTTTTTTGCGTTTGCCGTCGGGGCGCAGGTGCAGGCCACTGCCCAGCTGGACAGTAATGTCGCGGAGACTGGCAATCCGTTCATCATCCGCCTGCTGAGCCCGGCCCGGGCCGGCAAGCCGGTGCAAATCGACTTTTCCGCCTGGGACAGCGTGTTGCCCCGGCAAAACATCCTCACCCAGTCTGCAACAATCAGTCAGGGCAATCAATACCAGATCGATCTGCACTGCATCACGTTCGATGCGGACACCCTCACCCTGCCACCACTGGCCATTCGTCTGACGGGTGGTCAAATGGCCACTACCAATCCGCTGGAACTGGTGGTCATTGCGACGCCCGCGCCCAGCGATCTGAACGATATGGCAGATTTGAAAGATATTCTGCACGAACCCGTCTGGTGGTCGGATTATCTGCCCTGGGTGCTGGCAATTGCCGGACTGATCGCGCTTGTTTTTGTCGTGCAGTGGCTGCAAAACCGCCGGCAGCGCCGCGGTAGCCGGAGCCGCAGCCTCGAGCTGCCCGCGGACGAACTGGCGCGCAGAAAATTGTCCGTACTGGACAGGAAAAAACTGTGGCAGGCGGGTGATGTCAAAGCCTATTACGCTGAGCTGACGTTCATTCTGCGGGAGTATTTGCAGAAACGCTATTCCATACCTGCCCTCGAAAGTACGACCGAAGAAACCCTGGCCTACCTGCAGCAGTGCGATTTCCCCCCGGATTTGCGGCAGCCCCTGACCGAAACCCTCTTACAGGCCGATCTGGTCAAATTCGCCAAGTCCACGCCACCGGAGTCCTTTCATGAACAGGCCCTGTATCAGGCGCACATGCTGGTCGAATCCACCGGCCCGGTGCCGGATATCGTCGAGCAGTCCTAACCCCCTCCAAAACGCGGTCCGTGACTTTTGCCCAACCTGCCTGGCTTTTACTGCTGCTCCTGTTGCCCCTGCTGGCGCAACGCCAACGCCGCATGCTGGGTCCGACCTTGCGCCTGGCACAGACCGGGGCAGTCATAGCCAACTGGCGTACCCGGGTCCGGCCGGGACTACCCCTGTTGCGGTGGTTGGCGCTGGCGCTCTTGGTGGTGGCGATGGCCCGCCCACAGCGGCTCTGGCAGGAGGAGAAGGTGCAGGCTGACGGCCTGGATATCGTCCTGGCGCTGGATATATCACCGAGTATGCTGAGTAAGGATTTCGATCCCGACCGGCTGGCCGTGGCCAAGCGCGTAGCCATCGAATTTGTGGAAAATCGTCCCTACGACCGGCTGGGTCTGGTGGCTTTTTCGGCGGAAGCATTTACCCAATGCCCGTTGACCACCGACCGGCGCATGGTGCAAAAATTTATCGGTGACTTACAAATGGGGCGGTTGCAGGATGGAACGGCGATCGGCCTGGGTTTGGCTACCGCCGTTAATCGCCTCAAGGATAGTCCTGCCCGCAGTAAAATAGTCATTCTGCTCACTGATGGCGAGAATAATGCCGGTGAAGAAATGCGCCCGATGCGCGCCGCCGAAATTGCGCAAAGCCTGGGGGTCAGGGTCTACACGGTCGGCATCGGCACGGATGGTATTGTATTATCACCCGCCCAGCGTAACCCGGATGGTTCCTACATCTTCGCCCCCCGGCAAATGAGTTTCGACACCGAGCTGCTTCGCCAGATTGCGACCGTGACCAATGGAAAATTCTACCGCGCTTACTCCGAAAGCGACCTGGAGGGCATTTACGCGGAGATTGATCAACTGGAAAAAACAAAGGTGGAAATAACCACCCTACAGCGCGTTCAGGATTGGTTTGCCTGGTTCGTTGGGGCGGCAGTCGTGCTGTTATTGCTGGAAATGCTTTTGCGCTGGGGATTGCTGCGTTCGGTGACGCCCTGAAGAGCGGGCGGCGGCAAAAATTAGCGGCTGAAGTTTGGCAAATTCCTACTTTCACCCGGCTAAGCCATCGTACCGCGGTTGTCTTAGATTTGTTCCTTCACTAAAATACGAACGTCATGTCCATCGCCCGCCCTTTCAATCTACAAGCCTGGATCGATGAAAACCGCCACTTACTGAAACCGCCGGTGGCGAATAAGCAGGTTTATCTCGAAAACGATGATTTCATCGTGATGGTGGTGGGCGGCCCCAATGGGCGGAAAGACTATCACTGGGAGGAAGGCGAAGAGTTGTTTTATCAGTTGGAAGGCGACATTCAGGTCAAAATCATCAATGCTGCCGGTCAGCCAGAAACCATCGACATCCGGCAGGGCGATATGTTCCTGCTGCCCCCCCGTACGCCCCATTCGCCGCAGCGGCCGGCCGGTACGGTCGGGCTGGTGCTGGAACGCCATCGCCGGGCCGGTGAAGTGGATAAGTTGCTGTGGTTTTGTGAAAATTGCAACGCCCCCCTCCACGAAGCGAGTTTTGCGCTCCGTGACATCGGCACCCAGATCAAACAGGCCATTGGCGAGTTTGCGGCGGATGAAGCGGCCCGCACCTGCCGGCAATGCGGCCAGACGATGCAGGTCTGAGCTTTGTATTTGGCCACTTTTAATAACCGTTAACCAACGACTATGGAAGCACTCTGGGGAATTGACATGGGCGGCACTAAGATAGAAGGTGTCATTTTGGAAAGCCGCGAACAACCACGCGTGTTGCATCGCATGCGCGTACCGACGGAAGCGCATCAGGGCTACCAGCACATTATCGGCCAGGTCACGACTTTGGTCAGCCGCTTAGCCGGTGCATCGGGCCTCCGCCCCAGTTCCGTGGGTATTGGACATCCCGGTACGCTCGATCCGCATACCGGCGCTATCAAAAACGCCAATACGACCTGCCTGAACGGGCAACCATTCAACCTTGACCTGGAAAAAAGTCTGGGCGTTCCGGTGCGGTTGGCCAATGACGCAAACTGCTTTGCCGTCGCCGAAGCGTTGATGGGCGCGGCCCCCGATGCTTTGCCACAGGCAGAAGTCGTATTCGGGGTGATCATGGGCACGGGGGTCGGTGGGGGCTGGGTCGTCCGCGGGAAAGGCCTGAATGGCCGCCAGGGCATTGCCGGCGAATGGGGGCACAATTTCCTCGATGTCAGTGGTGGCCCCTGCTACTGCGGCCGGCCCGGCTGTGTGGAGACCGTGATTTCCGGTCCATCGCTGGAGCGCTTCTATACCGAAAAGAGCGGACGCTATTTACCATTGCGCGACATCGTGGAAAATGCCGGAACGGGCAACGATGCCGTCGCGGTACAGACCATGGATCGCTTGATTCACTACTTCGGCAAAGCGTTGGCCGTGGTGATCAACATTATGGATCCGGACGTGATTGTGATTGGTGGCGGAGTAGGCAATATCGACCGGCTGTACACGGATGGCGTGGCCGAAGTACGCAAGCACTTGTTCAACCCCCGCATCGATACCATTTTTCTGAAGCCCAAACTAGGCGATAGCGCCGGGGTATTCGGTGCTGCGCTGTTGTAAAAAGGCAAATTTGCAAAGGGCAAAGGGCAAAAAAGTCAACTGGCCTCTTGCCTCTTGCTTTTTTGCCCTTTGCAAATTTGCCCTTTGCCTTTTTCCTCATTATCCAATGGCCTCGTTCATCATATCGGGCATTTGTCCAAAACGCCGGAGCGTGGTGATGTGCGAGCGCAGCGCCTGCCAAAAAGTTCGGTTTTCGAGGTAAGGCACCCCGAACTCAGCGGCCGTTTGGCGCACAATCGGGGCTATTTGCGGATAGTGGACGTGGCAGATGCGGGGAAACAAATGGTGTTCCACCTGAAAATTCAATCCGCCGACGTACCAGGAAAGCCATTTATTATGGGGCGCAAAATTGACCGTCGTATTCATCTGATGGATCGCCCACTCGTTCTCGATGTTGCCCGCTGCACAAGGCAGGGGATGGCTGGTACCTTCCACGGTATGGGCCAGCTGAAAAATCACCGTCAGCACCAGGCCGGCAACAAAGTGCATGGCCACAAAGCCTACGACAAAAGACCAGAACGGAAGCCCCACCAGGATGGGCAAACCGATAAAGATGGCCAGGTAGGTAATTTTCAGCACGTATATTTTTAGCAGGGCCTTCCGGTTTTCCGCTGCGGATTTTCTGATCACGCCATTACGCTGATAACGGGCGAATTGAATAAAATCCTTGGCAAACACCCAGTATAAGGTCGTCAGCCCGTACATAACAAAAGCGTGCAACCACTGGAAACGGTGAATGCCCTTCACCTCGGTATGCGGCGAAAAACGCAGGGCCGGCTTATCGTCAATATCGTCGTCCATGTGGGTGATATTGGTGTACGTGTGGTGCAGCAGGTTATGTTGCAACTTCCAGTTATGACCGGAAGCGCCCAGGATATTAATGGAATAACTGACCCAGGTATTCACTTTCCCGTTCGCTGCATAAGCACCGTGGTTGGCGTCGTGCATGACGCTCATGCCGATGCCGGCCATGGCCAGGCCCATCAATAACCAGAGCAACAGGCTGATCCCAAAAGGGGGTTGAAACACCAGCAAGGCGACAAAAGGACCAATGTAAGCCAACAAAAGGACGACCGTTTTGAACACCATCGCCGGATTGGCATGGCTGCTCCGCTCCTGCTCCCGGAAATACTGATCCACCCGGCCTTTCAGCGTGTTGAAGAATTGACGTTTGTCGTGATCAATGAATTTTATCGTGCCTTTTTGCGGTGCGACGCCCATATGAAGTGGATAAATGATGTTGAAGATAACCAATGGTGAGTCTATAATGACGTGCCAGTGCCCTAATGTCACTACAAAGGTAGTCGGCCCGAAGGCCACCTGATGCTGGGAGGCAAAACTACGTAGGCGGAACAACAAGCTGTATACAATCCGTAATTCTGCCTGGAAGGGTCAAAAAATGCGCAGCCATCCACCGTTTTAACCAAACGGTTAAATTTTTTACTATTTTTTTGGAAATCTAAAAAATGCCCGCCACCTTTGCCGGACTTAACCATATGGTTAAACCACAAGTTAAGTCTGGAAATGGCGGAAGCGGTACCTACAAATGATTCTACGGAACAGAAAATATTCGATGCGGCGCACGAAGTGTTTATGCAAAAAGGCATGGATGGCGCGAAGATGCAGGAAATAGCCGATCGGGCCGGCATCAACAAGGCCTTGCTGCACTATTACTACCGGTCCAAGGAAAAGTTGTACGAGATGGTCGCCCGGGCTATTATCGGCCGGGCGGTGCCCATTATCCGCGAGTTTCTTGAAACGGATTATCCGCTGGAAGAGAAAATAAGGCGTTTTGTGCACTTTTATGTCGACCTCATTGCCCGTAATCCGTATATCCCGATTTTTGTTATTTCGGAGATGAATAAGCATCCGGACC
>JBKJKS010000271.1:0-4571 GCA_046597295.1 Saprospiraceae bacterium | reverse complement strand
ATCCGGGAACGTAAGAAATTTGCCAAATGGATTTTCTGGATGGTGGTCGGCTGGCTGATCGTCATCCTCGGCATTATTATCTCCACCGGCCGCGACCTGCTCCAGTTATCGGACGCCGTCGTGTTGGCCCTGATCGGTTCCACCACCGTGAATATCACCGCCTTCTTTGTGATTGTCACCAAGTATTTGTTCCCGTCGAAGATGGAGGGGTGAAGCTGGTCACTTGGACCTGCGGCGCCAGCAGCTTGTACAACACCGGCGTCACGATCCGCGACAGCAGGGTGCTGGAGATCAGGCCACCGATCAGCACGTAGGACAGCGGCGAATACAGCGGATTTTCTTCGATGGCAATGGGCAGCAGGCCGCCGATGGCGGTCAACGAGGTGAGCAGGATGGGCACGAAACGGATCTCGCCGGCTTCCACGATCGCCTCGTCCAGCCCCCTGCCTTCCGCACGGAGCTGATTGGTAAAGTCCACCAGCAGGATGGAGTTTTTGACCTCGATGCCCATGAGCGCGATAAGACCCACCACCACGGTAAAAGAGAAGGGATAGCCGGTGGCCAGCAGCATCAGGATGGCGCCGATAATGCCCAGCGGGATGACCGACAGCACGATGATGGTGCTTTTGAAGGTACGGAACTCCAGAATAAGCACGGCCAACAGGCCGAATACGGTAATCAGGATAATGGTGCCCAGGCCGCCGAAGGAGCGTTCGGCGCTTTCCTGCTCCCCGGCGACAACGTAGCCGTAGCCTTTGGGGAAGCTCATGGCGGCGAGTTTTTCCTGTAGTTCGGCATTCACGGTCTGGGTCAGGTAGCCACTTTTGACGTAGGCCGTCACGCCGGTAAAGCGGTTTTTATCGTAGTGCTGAACGAAGTTGGGCGAAGGCTTGAACTCGATCTCGGCGACCTGACTCAGCGGAACGGCGGTCCCCAGCACGTTGTTGACGTACAGATTTTTGAAAGCATCGAGGGTGGAAAACGCGCCTTTTTTGGGAATGCTGACCGTCAGGTTGTAGTCTTCGTCGTCGGTTTCGGCAGTGAACGTGCCGAGGTTCAGCCCGGCGATGGCCAGGCGCACCATCCGGTCTATTTCAGCGATGGGAATACCCAGCGTGGCGGCTTTGTCCTTGTTGATGCGGACGGTCAGGCTGGTTTTGATGGTGGAAATGGGATTGTCCACGTAAATGGTGCCCTCGGTACCGGCAATCAGCGTTTCCACCTGGGCGGCTATTTTGCGCAGCGTATCCAGGTTTTCGCCGGCCACGCGAATGGCGATGGGCGCATCCACTGGTGGGCCCTGTTCAAAATTCTTGACGGTGATGGTGGCGCCGGGCACATTTTTGAATTTCTCCCGCAGTTCGTCGATCAGGGCAATCTTCACCGGCGGCGGCGTTTTCTCCTGAAGCTGCACGAATACCTGCCCATAATCGGGGCTTTCGTTTTCCCGGATCACGTTGTAGTACACCCGCGGATTACCGCGCCCGATGTTGGAGGCGTACCAAGTCACCTGCGCTTTCCCACCGGCGTACACCGACTTCGGTTCTACGGAATCGGGCAGCAAATACTGCTGCCGGAACTCGGGGGCGACGTATTCACTCACTACGGAATCAACAAGTTGTACCAGGCGATTGGTCTGCTCCAGGCTCGAGCCCGGCGCGCCTTCCACGTCGATGTAGAGCATGGGACGTTCGCTGGCCGGAAACAGGCCGAAACCGGCGCGGCCGGCCAGCGACAGTACACCCAGGAAGATGGCGGCGGCAACGAGCATCGTCCAGCGCGGATAACGCAGGCCCCAGTGCAGCACCCGGGCATAACTCACCGAGATCAGCCATTTCATGCCGCGCAGGAGGACATTGCCCCGGGGATCATGGTGAGCGGACAGCAGACGGCTGCTCAAAAAAGGGACGATGGTGAGCGATACGAACAACGAGGCGAGAATGGTGCAGACCACGGCCATGGGCAGCGAGCGGATGAAATCGCCCGAGGCATCGGGCAAAAAAACCAGCGGCAGGAAGGCCAGCACGAGCGTGGCGGTGCAGCCCAGCACGGCCAGGCCGATCTGGCGGGTGGCCAGGATGGCCGCGTCGCGCCGGCTGTAGCCATCGCGCATCCAGCGTTCGATGTTCTCCACCACCACGATACTGTCGTCCACCAGGATACCGAGCGCGATAATCAGGCCGACGATACTCAGTTGGTTCAGCGAATAGCCCAGCTGATCGAGCGCAAACAAACCGATGGCCATGCTGAGCGGGATGGAGACCATGACCACCAGGGCGGCCCGCCAGCCGAGGGGCAGCAGGGTGAGCAGCACCAGCAGGATGGCGATGCCGAAGTCTTTGGCGAAACGGGTCAGGCGTTTGCGCACCGAATCGTTCTGGTCGAACACCTTGACGTAGTCCATGCTGGCCGGCAGGGCGGGACGAAAATCGGCGACCACCTTGTTCACGGCCTCCCCGACGTCGAAAATGTTCTGGCCATCCTTCATTCTGGCCGTTACCCAGACGCAGCGGGTACCGTTGATGCGGGCCAGGTGGCGCGGCTCTTCGTAGGCATAATCCACTTCGGCGACGTCTTTGAGGTACAGCACTTTACCGCCGTTGCCATTGATCACGGTCTGGCGAACTTCTTCCAGGCTCTCGTAGTCGCCGCTGGTTTCGACATAAAACTGCCGGTCGCCGACATTGATCGAACCGCCGGGAATGCTCACGTTCTCGCTCTGCAGGGCGCCCAGTACGCGACTGACGGGCAGGCCCTCGGCGGCCATTTTGGGGAGGTTCAGACTGATGCGCACTTCGCGTTTGGGATAGCCCCAGGTGTCGGCGCCCTTGATGCCCGGCAGCCGTTCGAGCTGCTCTTCCAGGCGCTCAGCTTCGCGCCGCAGGTCGGCGTAAGAGGCGTTTTCACTGACGATGCCGGCTTGCAAAATCGCTACGTCGGAGGAAGCAAATTTCTGGATAGTGGTGCGGTAAATATCGGCGGGCAGTTCGGGGCGCAGCGCATTGACCTCGCGTACCACTTCTTCGTACTTCTTTTCCGTGTCTTCGCCATGTTTAAACTCGATGGTCAGGATCATAAAACCACTGGAGGATACGGAGCGGATGCGGTCAATATTCTCCAGGGCGCCCAGCTTGGCTTCCAGTTTATCGGTGATCTTGTTCTCGATCTCGGCAGGTCCGGCGCCCGGATAGACGATGACAATGTTGTAGCCGGGCGGCGAGAACTTGGGGTCTTCGGCGCGGGGCATGTTCAGCAGCGAACCGATGCCCAGCGCCATGACGAAGCAGAAAATGATAAAGGTGAACTGGCTGTTCCGGACGGAGAATTCGGCGATTTTCATGTTGTAAGGGTGGTGCGTACCGCAGGTTAAATTGGCAGCATGCACCAATTCAATCATTTTGCCGCATGCGGTTATATGTGTTGGTAAAACTGTATTTTTGTCCAATTATAAATCTGGAGAATGGGGGCTACCAAGCAAAAGCAATACGAAAATGTCATTTCGTTCCGGCTACCGAACGGTGGCTTGAGCGATGATGAGTTTTTTGAATTTTGTCAGCAAAATGAACTCCTGCATTTTGAGCGCGATGCTGAAAAAAATATTTATGTCATGGTCCCAACGGGTTCTGATACCGGTTACCGCAATGCAGAGTTTGGTACGGAGCTGGGCATTTGGAACCGAAAACATAAGTTAGGCCGCACGTTTGATTCTTCAACTGGTTTTAAAATGCCTACCGGTGCGGATTATTCTCCCGATGCGGCCTGGATGAGCCATGCGAAATGGGACGTCCTTACGGCGGAAGAAAAAGAGAAATTTGCTCCCGCTGTTCCCGAATTCATTGCGGAAATTCGTTCTAAAAATGACGATCTGGAGTACCTGAAAGACAAGATTCAGGAATTCATCCGCTGTGGCGCGCAACTTGCCTGGTTGATTGATCCCTACCTGCGCCGTACCATAGTTTTTAAAGCGGATGGTGAAATCCAGACAATTCCTTTCCATCAGCGAGTAGTTGGTGGTGATGTTCTGCCCGGCTTTGAGGTGATTTTCGAGAATCTATTCGATTAAGTGGTCACCGGAGTCCAAATTCGATGCTCCGCCTCACATCTTCCTGACCTTCTTCTTCTCCGTCAAATACGGCGCGCCCGTGGTCACTACTTCCGCTACGCCTTCCAGGCCGCTGGCGATCACCACCTGATTACCTTCCAGAAAAGCGACCTGCACCGGTAATTTGCGCACGCTCTGGCCGTCGGCCTGCAGGGCAAAGACAAAAGCGGATTTGCCGTCGCCTTCCACAATAGCTTCCACCGGAATCATAGTGTACAACCTGGATTGCACGGGGGTGATGTCGACCTGCGCGAAAAGCCCCGGTGCGAAACGCTTACCCTCCGGCCGGATGCGGATTTCGACCGGGTACAGGCCGCTCTGCGGATCGGCGGCAGGCGCGAGGTCGGTGAGTTTACCGGTGATTATCTGACCCTCATAAGCGTCCAGGGTGACTTTGGCCGGCATACCGACACCCAGCCGCGCCCAGTCGCGGTCGCTCACGTTGATCTTCACTACCCAGTCGTCTTTG
>JBKJKS010000258.1:0-4457 GCA_046597295.1 Saprospiraceae bacterium | reverse complement strand
CCCAGCAACTGCGCGAACTGGAAGCGGACGGCTACCTGCACCGCCAGGTCTATGCGGAAGTGCCGCCCCGGGTGGAGTACAGCCTGACGGAGCGGGGCCGGGCAGTAATGCCGGTGGTGGCAGCGTTGCGCGAATGGGGACTGGTACTCATGCGGGATGCGGGGATCGATCCCAGGCTAAGTATCAGCTGAAATCCCAAACCCCAACTCCCTCGTACATAACCGAATTAAAAACATGCCCTTCATTTTATAAAAACCAGCTACATTTCGCGCTCTAATCCGCAGGGGAATCTTGATGACAGCCAGTTTTGAACCAACCGCCATTCTAATTTTCTCCCGTACGGCAACGTATGAGGCGGCGGTCAAGACTTTTGACCATGCATCCGGCAAGCGCGGCAATCAGGCCATTGCGCAAAGAATGATCCGGCAAACCGTGGCCACCGCCCGACGCACCCGTCTGCCGGTCTTTCTCCATTCCACTCCCGAGCAAGCCACGGGTACCTTTGGCGAGAACCTGGCCGATGCGCTGGAATCGGTTTTTGACAAAGGCTACGCGAACGTTATTGCCATCGGCAACGACTGTCCCGAGATTTCCGTTGCTCTATTGCTGGATGCCAGCCGGCGACTGGCGGAAAAGAAACTGGTGCTGGGCCCGGCTACGGATGGGGGCGTATACCTTATTGGAATCCATAAAACTGCTGCCTATCATCGCCGCAAATTTGTTGCCCTGCCCTGGGAAGGCGCCCGACTGCAGGCGGGCTGGGAAAAATACTGCCGGGCTTTTCAAACCGATGTCGACTGGCTACAGCCTTTCAACGACATTGACCAAGCCGCCGATTTCAAGGCGCTGCTCCACCGGCTGCCCGTCTGGAGCCTGCTCCGCCAACAGTTGTTGAGTATTCTGGCTTCCCTCGAGACCGTTTTAACGGCCAGTTGCAGCTATTTACCGGCCGTCAATTCCCGCTGCACGATGCCGATGCGGGGTCCCCCACGCTACTGATTCACCGATTCTATTATCGCTCATGCCCGCTTGGCGCCCGCCAATGGGGAAACAGGTTATGGCCTATCCGGCGATGCCGGCACTATGCCTTTTCCTTTATTCCACAATTCAACAGTTTAAAACAAAATGAATAAATTATACGCATTCATCATTTGTTGCCTGGCCCTGCAGGGAGCCGCAGCACAGTCCGTGCGCGTCAGTGGCACCGTACGCGATCAACAGGCCGGCGACGCGATGCCAGGCGTCAGTGTGGTGGAGAAAGGCACGACCAACGGTACGGTAACCGACGCCGATGGTCAGTACGCCCTCTCCCTGTCCAGTAGTTCGACCATTCTGGTCTACAACTTTATCGGCTACGAGCCGCTGGAAATGGCCGTCGATGGCCGCAGCAGCATAGACATTGCGCTCTTGCCACAGGCGACGGGTTTGAACGAAATCGTCGTCACCGCGCTGGGGGTGGAACGCCAGTCCAGGGACCTGGGCTACGCGGTACAGCAGCTGGATGCCAGCGAAATTGCCGAGGTAAAATCGGCCAATTTTCTCGATAACCTGGCCGGCAAACTGGCCGGGGTGACCATCAGCCACGGATCCACCGGCGTCGGCTCGACTTCTAAAATCACCATTCGCGGGGAGGGCTCTTTCTCCAACAACAACCCGCTGTTCGTGGTGGACGGCATTCCCATCAATAACAACTCCATCATCAACTTCACCAACGATGATGCGGCCGGGTTCCAGGAAGTGGATTTCGGTAACGGCGCCATGGAAATCAACAGCGACGACGTAGCGTCGGTGACGGTGCTGAAAGGCCCGGCCGCCGCCGCCCTGTATGGCACCCGGGCCTCCAATGGCGTGATCATCATCTCGACCAAAGACGGGGCGGAAAGCATGGGGCTGGGCGTCAGTTTTAATTCGACCACTTTTCTGGACAAGCCTTTCCAGCTGCCGCAGTTCCAAAACAAATACGGCCAGGGTAACTCCGGCAAATTCGCCTTTAAGAATGGCTTGGGCGGCGGTGTGAACGACAACATTTCCTACAGTTGGGGGCCTGCTTTCGATCAGGGCCTGCAGATCGCGCAGTATGACAGCCCGGTAACGGCGCCCGATGGCCGCGTGGTGCGCGGCGGCGATGTAGCAGTGCACGGCGGTGCGCCCATCACGCCGACGGCGTTTGTCAATTACCCCGATAACCTGAAAAACTTCTACGAGACCGGCGTCACCACCATCAACAACATTGCTATTTCCTCCGGTTTCGACAAGGGTAACCTGCGCTTTTCGCTGAGCGACCTGCGCAGCGAATCTATCATTCCCGGCGTGAACCTGGACCGTAAAAATGCCGCCATCCGCCTGGCTTTCCGTCCCATCGGACGCCTGCAGATCGCTACCAGCCTCAACTACGCCAATTCCGAGAGCGACAACCGTCCTGGGAATGGCTACGGCTCCGAAAACATCAACTACGCGATCGTTGCCTGGGGTCCGCGTTCGCTGGATATTGAAAATATGAAGGACTACTGGCAGCCCGGATTGGAAGACCTGCAGCAATATTCCTTCAACTATACCTTCTTCGACAATCCCTACTTCACCCTGCTGGAGAACCGGAATTCCTTCAACCGTGACCGACTGTTCGGCAACGTATCCGCCGCCTATGACTTCACCGAATACCTGCGTCTGACGCTACGGACGGGCATGGACTATTCCAACGAATTGCGCAAATTCCGCCGGGCCTTCAGTTCCAACCGGTTTAAAAATGGCGCTTATGCGGAACAGACGGTCTTTTTCCGGGAGAACAACACCGATTTTTTGCTGAACTACCACCGGGGCTTTAAAAAGCTTGGTCTGGATTTCTCCGTGGGCGCCAACCGGATGGACCAGCAGGCATCGAATGTCCAGACCCAAGCGACTTCGCTCGCCCAGGCCGGCGTATTTAACCTGTCCAATGCCGCTTCCCCGCTGGCAATATTTTCCTACGATGCCCGCAAGCGCATCAACAGCGTGTATGGCATCGCCAAATTCAGCTACCAGAACTTTTTGTTCGTCGACGTGACTGGCCGTAACGACTGGTCAAGCGCCCTGGCCACGCCGCTTTCCACGGACAACACGTCCTTTTTCTATCCTTCCGTATCGGGCAGTTTCGTGCTGTCCAACATCGTGCGGCTCCCGGCGGCCATTTCCTTTGCCAAGCTGCGGGCCAGTGCGGCGCAGGTCGGCAACGACACCGATCCCTATCAGACGGCGGGCGTGTTCGTGGCGGGCATCCCCTACGCCAGTCAGCCGACGCTGAGCGAACAAAGCGTCATCGCCAGCGCCAACCTGCTGCCCGAACGCAGCACTTCCTACGAAGTCGGCGCCGACCTGCGTTTCCTCCGCGACCGGTTGCGGTTTGATTTCACCTACTATGATGAATTGACCGAAAACCAGATCATCTCGCTGCCCATCGCCGTTTCCTCGGGCTATAAGGAGCAGGTGGTGAATGGCGGTGCGGTGCGCTCGCGGGGTGTGGAACTGGTTGCCGGCATTACGCCCATTGAAAAAAAGAATTTCCAGTGGAATACACAGTTCAATTTTAGCCGCAACGTGTCTACTGTCGAGTCGCTGCCCGCAGGAAGCGGCCGATTGACGCTGGCTTATTCCAGAATCTATGACAACGTGAACCAAACGGTGTGGTTCCAGGTGGAAGAAGGCGGCCGGATCGGTGACATTTACGGCACGGGCTATAAGAAAAATGAAAATGGTGATTTCATCCTGACGGCGACGGGTAACCACATCGTGGACAACACGCTGAAGCGGCTGGGTAACTATAACCCGGATTTCATCCTGGGTTTTCACAATCAGTTTCAATACAAAAGATGGAACCTCGGCTTCCTGTTTGACTGGCGGCAGGGCGGTATCCTGGTATCCCGCACCCTGGCCCTGGCGGCCGTGGGCGGCCAGTTGATAGAAACCGAAAACCGCCCGACGGAAGGCATTGTCGCCAAAGGCGTCGTCAATACGGGTACTGCCGAAAATCCGGTGTATGTAGCCAATACCGTTGCACTGCCGGCCGAAACGTACTATCGCCAGTTCTACGATCGCAACCATGAGGAGAACAATACCTACGACGCTTCCTACCTGAAGCTGCGCGAGTTTTCGCTGGGTTACACGTTTAAAACCGGCGCGCAAGGCCGGGGCTTTTTGAGTAAAACGAATCGCCTCTCCATTGCACTGATCGGACGCAACCTCTTCGCGATCAGCGACATGCCGCACATCGACCCGGAACAACTGGCGGTGCAGGGACAGCAATTCGTCAGCGGCGTGGAGAATATGTCCTACGCCACCACGCGCAGTATCGGATTGAAACTGGGCTCTGATTTTTAACATACAACAAAACAGACATGACCCATTATAAATATACTTCCAGTCTGCTGCTGCTCCTGGCCATTCTCTGCGCCAGTGCCTGCACCAAAGATTTGAACACCATCAAC
>JBKJKS010000200.1:0-8850 GCA_046597295.1 Saprospiraceae bacterium | reverse complement strand
CCGGTGCTAATGACCCACATCGGCGGTTATCCGGGTCGCTATGAGCCGCGGGTGCGCCAGCTGCTTCAGGACGATCCGCCGGTGCAGGGACTGTTCATCAGCGGGCATTCGCATATCCTGAAAGTCATGCCGGATCGGCAGCTGGATTTCCTGCACATCAACCCCGGCGCCTGCGGTAATTACGGCTGGCATAAGGTGAAGACTCTGGTCCGCTTCACGGTGGCGGCCGGGCGCATCAGCGAGCTGCAGGTCATCGAACTTGGCAGCCGGGGTATTATCCGTGGCACAGATGAAAAAATGTCCTAATTTTGCCCCGCTTTACCGGTCCCGTAGTTCAATGGATAGAATTGGAGTTTCCTAAACTTTAGATATGGGTTCGATCCCCGTCGGGACCACTGGACAATCCCGTACTTCGTTGATAATCAACGCTGTACGGGATTTTTATTCGATACTTTACTTTCCCCTTCCCTGTAACAGCACCAGTACGGTATAAAACAGGATCTTAAAATCCAGCGACAGCGACATGTTTTCGATATACAGCAGGTCGAAGCGCAGGCGCTGCAGCATTTCGTGCACGTTCGAGGCATAGCCATATTTTACCTGTCCCCAGGAGGTGATGCCGGGGCGCACTTTCAGCAGGTGACGGTAGTGGGGATTCTTTTCCAGGATCAAATCAATGAAGTACTTGCGTTCGGGACGTGGCCCGACCAGCGACATGTCGCCGCGCAGCACGTTCCAGAAATTCGGCAGCTCGTCCAGCCGGTACTTGCGCATGATGGCGCCCCAGGGTGTACAGCGCGGATCGCCGTCGATGGAAAGTTGCGGGCCGGACTGCTCCGCATCCACCCGCATGGAGCGAAACTTGAAAATAGTGAAGGGCTTGCTGTGCAGACCCAGCCGTTCCTGGGTAAAAAAGATGGGCCCCGGGGAAGAAAGGCGGACCCGGATGATGATGTAGAGCAGCAGCGGCAGCAGCAGCGTCAAAGCCAGCACACTGGCCGTTACATCAATCAGCCGCTTCACCACGCGCTGCCATTTGGGCAACAGTTCCTGGCGGATCTCGATGAGTACCGCGCCAAAAACGTGGTTCATTTTGACCGTACCCAGCAGGATATCGTACATGTCCGGGATGATCCGCACCAGTACGCGTTCGCCGAAATCGAACAGCACGTTCAGCAGATCGCGAAGGATGTTGTGCTCGGAGGTCTCGATAGCGATGATGACTTCCTCGATATCGTGACTGATGATGACCGCCGCCAGATCATCCATCTTGCCCAGCCGCGGCAACTGGGTGGCCAGTACCTGTTCGCGGCCCCCATTGGTGTCCAGGAAGCCGACAAAGCGGTTGCCCAGGCTTTTCTTGCGGCCTTTTATCTCCAGGAACAGGTCCAGCGCATTCTGGTTGCCCCCGATCAGCAGGGTGTTGAAGGTGACGATCCCGGCTTTCAGTCGCCGGCTCGCCCGCGTCAGCAGGATCATCCGGCTGGTGGAGGTGAGCAGGTAGTGCAGTGCGAACAGCATCAGGAACGAGCGGTAGTAGGTCTGGTACCGGACCACCACGTCGTCGAGGATCAGGGTGAAGAACAGAAAAACCACGCCCAGGAATGACAGGAAAAAAGTCCGGGTCAGGGTCGTCAGCCGCGACAGGCGGTAGATGTCCACGTACGAGTCGAAAATAGCGTACAGCAGCACCCAGGCCAGCGGAATGATAAAGATGCCGAGGTAGAAATTCGTATCGTCGAAAGTAGCAGCGCTGATCGGAACGCCTTCTACGGTTTTGCGATAGAGAAAAAACAGCGCCCAGGCCAGCATCGCCATGCAGAAATCGGCGGTGGCGTAAACCAGGGTATCACGTTGACGAAGGAGGCGGGACAAGCGGAGCGGTGGTTTCGTCGTCTGACTGACAGCAGATCAAGCAGTTAATAATGCACTAAGCGCAGGTTATCCAGGCGCACACTCCCCGAAGTCTGGGTATAATTTCCGGCATTATCCGTCGGCAGGGTCACTTTGAACAACAGCCGGTACGTTTCCTGTTGCGAGTCCACCAGCAAACCGGTCAGGTTCAGGTAGATTTTATTCCATTCCGTTCTGGTGTTTATAAAGAAGGGACCCTGGATCACTTCGTCGGTCCCGCTGGATTTTCCCGCCAAGTACACCTCAAAATTCAGATCGTTGCGGTAGTGCATTTCCACCCAGACCTGGTTGTTATCGGTGGGCAGCACCACGGTTTCGCTGGCAATCTGGATGGTCGGATGCGCGGTGTTTACCTCCATCAGCAGGGATTTGCCGGCGTAGGCCCCGTCGGTGCTGAGCAGGTAGGTGGTTTGATCGTCGCTGTCGCGGTTTTCAAAGACGATAGAAGAAGCGCCGTCAAAGGTGGTCCGGTTGAGGGTCCAGGGAAATTTGGCATCGGTATCGTACGCAGTGGCGGGTTGGAGCACCGTGGTCTGCCCACCGGTGAGGAGCAGCGTTTGCTCGTGGCGCAGCAGGAACGGATAAATGTTCGGCGTTGCCAGCGTGCCGTTTTCCTTGATGCCCGGATAAGCGTAGATCAGGCTTTCGCCTTCCGCAAGTACCGGTACGAGGGCTGGCAGGGTGTATGCGCCCAGGTATTCCCGATTGATGTACAGGTAGGCCTCCGTAATTTTCTGCCAGCCGGCCCCACCCTCGGCATTCACCGTGAAAGGCTTGATTTCCACATAAGCCGGAATGGGTTCGGCAGCGTCTTTGCAGCCGGAGAAGAAGAGCACAAAGGGCAGCAGGCCCCAAAAACTACTTTTTTTCATGATACATTTTTTCTAAGGCAGGCTACTTGGTCCGCATATATACTTCCATCGGCGATCCTTTAAAATCATAGTGCTTGCGCAGCTGATTTTCCAAAAACTGGACGTAGGAGTCGCGCACGTAATGGGGATTATTGACAAAAAAGGCAAAAGCCGGAAAGGGCGTGGGCAATTGGGTGACGTATTTGAATTTCGGGTGCTGTCCTTTCACCGAAGGCGGCGGCGTCGCCTCGATGATCGGCAACATCAGATCGTTCAGTTCCGAGGTCTTGATGCGGCGACTGCGGTTCGCATACACCTCCATCGCCGCTTCCATGGTCTGAAAAATGCGCTGTTTTTCCAGCGCGGAAATGAACAACACCGGTACGTCATCGTGCGGGGCCAGGCGCCGCTTGATCGCTGCCTCGTAATCGCGGGCCGTGTTGGTCTCTTTAGTAATGAGATCCCACTTGTTCACCAGCACCACCATGCCTTTGTGGCGTTTCTGGATCAGGCTGGCGATGCTCAGGTCCTGGGCCTCGATGCCCAGTTCCGCATCGAGCACCAGAATACAGACGTCGGCCTCCTCCACGGCGCGGATGGCCCGCATCACGGTGTAAAATTCGAGGTCTTCTTCCACCTTGGCCTTCTTGCGAATACCGGCGGTGTCGATCAGCATGAATTCCTTGCCGAACTTGTTGTAGTGCGAGTGGATGGGGTCGCGGGTGGTGCCGGCAATGGGCGTGACGATGTGGCGGTCTTCGCCGAGCAGGGCGTTGGTCAGCGAGGATTTACCGACGTTGGGCCGGCCGACGATGGCAAACTTCGGCAGGGGCGTCTCCAGTTCCGGTTCGTCATTGATGTGTTCCACGATGACATCCAGCAGATCGCCCGTACCACTGCCGCTGACCGCCGCGACAAAGAAGGTGTTGTCGAAGCCCAGCCCGTAGAATTCATTGGCTTCCATCAGGCTCTTGTGGGTATCGACCTTATTGATCACCAGCATCACCGGCACTTTGGAACGCCGCAGTATTTTGGCAATATCTTCGTCGAGGTCGGTAATGCCGGTTTGGGCGTCGACCATGAAAATGATGACGGCGGCTTCTTCCAAAGCCACTTTCACCTGTCGGCGGATGGCCGTTTCGAAAATATCGTCGGAACCGTGCACAAAACCGCCGGTGTCCACTACGGTGAAACGCTTGCCATTCCATTCGCAGGTGCCGTACTTCCGATCGCGGGTCACGCCCGAAAAGTCGTCCGTGATCGCATCGCGCTGGCCGACCAGGCGGTTGTAAAGGGTAGATTTACCAACATTCGGGCGGCCAACTATCGCCACTGCATTTCCCATACTTATGTACTTTTGTCCGTTGAAGAGCCGCAAAAGTAGGCAATCGCGCCCACACGACGGACAAATCCCAACACAAGAGACCCGAAATGAGTAAAATCATCTATCGTGACCCCAACGTCACGATTTTCCAGAGCGCGCTGTTTCAGACCAATTCGACCGTGGTGGTGACCGATGATGTGGTGATCCTGGTAGATCCGGCCTGGCTACCCGAAGAAGTAGCGGATATCCGGTATTTTGTGGAAAGCGTACGGGGAAAGCGCCCGCTCTACCTCATTTTCACCCACTCCGATTACGATCATATTATTGGCTATAAGGCTTTTCAGGCCGATAAAGTGTTCATGAGCAAGGCCATGGCGGATAATCCCGATTGGGAAAAGCAGGTAGCCCAGGCCCAGGCCTTCGATCAGCAATACTACATTGATCGCCCCTACCCGATCGAATATCCGCAAGGCGATTTCTTCGTGTTCCGCGACGGCGTACAGTTTCGGCACGGCAACACCAAAATGACTTTTTACCTGGCGCCCGGCCATACGGCAGACAGTATGATGGTGGTGGTATGGCAACTGGGGCTTTGCCTCGCCGGCGATTATCTCTGCAACGTCGAGTTTCCTTTTATTTATCACAGCAGCGTGGACTACGAGCAAACGCTGGAAAAACTGCCCCATATTCACGACCGAAACTGGTTTACCCGCCTCGTGCCGGGCCATGGCGACCCAGCCCTAAGTATTAATGAGTGGCTGCGCCGGCGGACCGAGGGACTTGCCTATATTTATGCCCTGCGCGAAAGCATCGCTACCGGCGTTCCTTTTGATGAAGAATCGCTGTGGGAGCGCTTCCGTTATCCGCAATTGCAGAAAACCTACCACCACAACAACGTGGCCCTCATGCGCCGCGAGTTCGGGCAGGGCCTCTGGACCTGGGATCCCGACGCCTCGTTCGACGAACTGCTCGAAACCCGCCCCGAGCCAAAAGTGAATGAGGAATAATTGCCGGCCATCCTACTCCGACATGTCCATCGTATGGAAGACGTTGAGCACGTCGTCGTCATCTTCCAGACGATCAATTAGTTTGATGACCTGATCCACTTCGGTATCGCTGAGTTTCTTGCTCAGGTTCGGCACCCATTCCAGCTGGGCGCTTTCCGGCTCGATGCCACGATCTTCCAGGGCCTTTTGCATGGTCCCGAAATCAGTGAAATCGGTGTAGAGCAGCACATCCTCCTCTTCCCGCCGGATTTCCTGCAGCCCGGCGTCGATCAGTTCGAGTTCGAGTTCGTCCCAATCCTGCCCCTCGGCTTTTGCTTTGAAAACGGCCTTGTGGGCGAACATGAAAACCACGCTGTTGGCAGTGCCGAGTGCGCCGCCGCAGCGATCGAAATACATGCGCACGTTGGCCACCGTGCGGACCGGATTGTTGGTGGCCGTTTCCACCAGTACCGCGATGCCATGGGGGGCATAGCCTTCGTACACGACTTCCTGAAAATTTTCCGCATCGCTGCTTTGCGCCTTCTTGATCGCACTTTCCACGTTGCTTTTCGGCATGTTGGCGGCTTTGGCGTTCTGAATCGCCATACGCAGGCGCGAGTTGTATTCCGGGCTGGGGCCGCCGGACTTTACGGCCAGCGCTATTTCGCGGCCGATGCGGGTGAATGTCTTGGCCATGCCAGCCCAACGTTTCATCTTTCTTTCTTTGCGGAATTCAAACGCGCGTCCCATAAAATAAGCAGTAATTGAGTGTGGATGAAGAGTCTCTGTGCTGGCCTGCTTCGCCCGACGCTGCATTTCAGCGACGGGACAGGTAGCAAAAGCGGCGCAAAAGTAGCGCAAATCCGGGCAACAAAAAATGTTGGCCCGAAATTGAAAGCAGGGATATTCGGCCTGAAATTCCCACCTTTGTGGGATTTTAATCAAAAAATATAAAACATCATGAAAATCAAACCCTTACTGTGGACCATTCCGGTCTGTTTATTGTCGCTGACCGCTGCCTTTGGTCAGGAAGCCTTGACGAAAAAAAAGCCCGCCGCTGCGGAGGCTCCGCCCCGTAAAGAGGTAAACATTGAAGTATCGGACAATGTCGTCAAAGTAGCGGATTGGGCCAATTTCAGGTACCGGGAGGTGCTGGCGTCTGCGAAAACCGGCGATCAGTCCGCCATTCAGAAATTTCTGGAGTTCAGCGGTACTGTTGACGGAGTGGATGCCCTGAATCATGCGGTAAGCTGTCTCGAACTTATTGCAGCGGCCTCCGATTTCCCCTTTTCCATGGCCTGCGTTTCGTTGAAGCCGAAGTTGAAAAAAGTGCTGCTCGAACGGCTGATGCTGGCACAGGTGCGCACCAAAAAGATCGAGTTGCGGGATTCGCTGACCCACTGGGCGCCCAGCACCTGGGCGGTGCTGAACGGTGGCGAACCGATCTGCAATTGTCCCAATAAAATGGACGGCAGCCCGGTCAATCAAACGGCGCCGGCGGCTTCCGGTGCAGTGGTACCGGGCAATGAGACGGAGCGCCATTAAGCAGCGCTTTTCCGTTCTCTGTTGACCCCTGCAATCTGGCTACTATTCATGAAAATTTACACTAAAACCGGCGATACAGGGGAGACTGCGCTTTTCGGGGGACGGCGGGTAATGAAGAACCACCTGCGGGTGGATGCCTACGGTACGGTGGATGAACTCAATGCCTACGTCGGCTGGCTCCGCGATGTAGTGGAAGGGCCGTCCCTGCGGCAGATGCTCGCCCAAATTCAGCACCGTTTGTTTACGGTGGGGGCGCACCTGGCCGCTGATCCGGACAAAAACCTCCCGACGCCCGACCTGTTGCCGCAGGATATTCAATTTCTGGAAGACGCGATGGACCGCATGGACGCCGGGTTACCACCTTTGAAAAATTTCATCCTGCCGGGTGGCCATCCGACCGTATCGGTCTGTCACGTGTGTCGTACCGTCTGCCGCCGCGCCGAGAGGCTGGTGGTAGCCCTGCATGAAAGCACCGCGGTGGAAGCCGTGGTGCTGCAATATCTCAATCGGCTGTCGGATTATTTCTTTGTGCTGGCGCGTCACCTGGCCCGGGAGCTGGCAGCGCAGGAAGTGATCTGGGAAGCCAGGAAATAAGCCGCTGCTCTATCGTTTTGTTTTTAAAATCAAAAACCCAGCCGTGGATTTTTTCCCGTTGCCAGCCGGTCTAACCCGCCAACTATTCGGTTCCACCTGGCCGGCAGTCTTGATTTTGGCTGCTTTAGCCGCCTTTCTGATGCCCCGGCAATCGGCATTCCCCTATTCATTTCAGGCCGGCCAGCCCTGGAATTACCATACCCTGAAAGCCCCTTTCGATTTCGAAGTGCTTTATCCGGAAGATCAGGTGCGCCCGGCGGTGGACCGGATCAATGCCGAGCACGGACCTTATTTTCTGCTCGATAATGAGGTGACCCGGCAGCAGAAACAGCGCTTCGTTCAGCTGCTGGAAGACCAGATCCGCATCAGCGGGCATGACGCGCAGTACGATGACCTGCGCGCCAATGCCGGCACTTACCTGAGTTTCGGTCAGCAAATGCTGGACCTGCTGTTCGCCCGCGGCATTGCGGACCCCAATGAGCCGGCTTTCCAGGCGACTCCCGGCCACGTATTTGTGGTGGCCGGCAACAACGAGCGCCGGGTATTCGTGCGGGACCTGCTGACGGTCAACTCCGCCAGGGACTACCTGACCGATACCCTGCCTTACGCGCCGCTGCGACAGCCGGAACTGGTGCTGCCTATGCTGGAGAAAGTCATTGTACCCAACCTGCGCGCCAGTGACTCGATGACTACGGCCAGCCTTCGCCGCAAAATGGCCGCTGCCATGAGTACCGGCGTCTCGGTGCAGCGCGGCGAGACGATTATCCAGCGCAATGAATTGATTACTCCGGATATCCATTTGAAACTCCTGTCGCTGGCCCGCCGCTACGAAACTCCGCAGGGCTGGGAAATAGTGTTGGGCTACGGCTTGCTGGCAGCCTTGATCTTTAGCGTTTTCTGCTTTTGGTTCGCGGCAGGTCACGCCCGGCCCGGGCATTCCAGAGCAGCCCGGCTCTTACCGTCGTTGTTGGCCCTGCTCGGTATTCTGGGCGTCGGATTTGGCAGTCAGCTTGGTCTGGCCGTGCCCCTGCTGCTGCCCTTCTGGGTCTTACCGCTTTTGTTGCGCCCGGCCTACGGGCCGGCGGTTGGTCTGGGGGTGTGGGGCGTGGTGGTCGTGCTGACCACGGTTTCTCTGGACTGGAGCGCCGGTTGGCTGGTCATACAACTGGCCGGGCTGGTGGGGGCCTTCATTTTTCTGTTACGAGCGGACAGCTGGCGGTCGCGTGCTGTGGCGGTCGCGGCCATTGCGCTGCTGCAAACGCTGACCGGACTGGCGGCCGGCTGGGCGGGAAAAATTCCGGATGCCCTCTGGACCACCGATTCTATCGTATTTTTGTTTGCCGCCGCTGCCTTTGCACTGCTGGCTTTTCCTTTTGGCGATTTTATCCAGCGACAATTAGCGGCGTTATCTGTACCGGCAGCATAAGAAGGTCTTTATATTACCGGGCCAAAACACGGATCTTTAAATGCACATTTCCATGAAATACGCCCAATTTCTGCTGTCCCTGATTGCCGGTTTGTTTTTCTGGAGCAGCCCGCCGGCGCTGGCCCAAAAGCCGCTTTCGCTGGTCGAACGCCTGGGCTACTCCGCCAACACCAAACTCCTCATTATTCATGCCGACGATCTCGGCGTCAG
>JBKJKS010000689.1:0-4895 GCA_046597295.1 Saprospiraceae bacterium | reverse complement strand
CGAACTACAGGTGGGCGACCCGCTGGCCTTCGTGTTCAAGCGGGTCAACCTCGATTTTTTCTCCGGCGTAGTGGCGTTGAGCGCAGTGGTGGCCACAGCGAGCGTATTCCTGGTCTTTCAACTGGGCCAGCCACGCATCTGGATGAGCATGAGCCGCGATGGCCTGTTGCCTAAAAAGTTCGCCGCCATCCACCCGCGCTTCAAGACACCCGCTTTTTCCACCATTTTGGCGGGCTTCGTGGTGGCCATTCCGATCCTGTTCCTGAACCTCAACGAAGTCGCCGACCTGACCAGCCTCGGCACCCTGTTCGCTTTTGCCATCGTCTGCGCCGGCGTGCTGAAAATGGACGCTACCGGCCAGTCGGCGCAGGCCAAGTTCCGCGTCAAGTACCTCAACAGCCGCTACTGGTTGCCGGGGGTGCTCATCGTGCTGTTCCTCATTCTGCAAACGGCGAACCCCGGCTTCCTCGGCCACCTGCTCGATTGCCCGGATGGAAACTGCCGCAGTATTATTCCGTATTTTCTTTTTCTGGCCTTATTTTCCATCATTACCCTCCTGGCCGTGGCCTACCAATGGTCGTTCATTCCGGTGATGGGCCTGATCCTCAACCTGTTCATGATGTCGCAGGTGATGTTCGTCAGCTGGGTGCGTTTCATGGTCTGGATGGTCATTGGCCTGGTGGTGTACTTTGGTTACGGCTACGCCAACAGCAAACTGCGGGCAAAACACGAGCAGGCCTGAAGTGATGGCCAAGACGATCCTGTTGACGGTCTGCGGCGTGTACAGCCTCGGTTTTGCGGTGTTTCACGCTTATTTCTGGCGCATTTTTCGCTGGAAAAACCAATTGTATTTAATGCATCCGGCCAACCGGGCCATCGTGCAGATCCTGAATACGCGGCTGATTTATGTTTTCATCTGCATGGCGGGGCTGTGTTTCTTTTTTCAACAAGCCCTGCTGGAAACCAGTTTGGGGCACGCTATTTTAGCCGGTTGCAGTTTATTCTGGGTAGGACGCACGATAGAACAGTTCATCTACCTGCGCCGGATTTATCACTGGGCAGTGCATGTATTGACGGCGATATTTGTGCTGGGCGCCGTGCTGTTCGCTTTGCCGTTGCTGTAGTTGGGTTTTTAAAAAATAGCACCACGACGATACGACGAAACACGACGTATATAATTTTCAGGATCAATAATTTGCGTCGTGTTTCGTCGTGCCGTCGTGGTTAACAAATCTGGACGCTGCATGATGAAAAAAATAGTGGTACTAACCGGTGCGGGCATCAGCGCCGAAAGCGGCATCAGCACCTTCCGCGACAGCGACGGGCTGTGGGAAAACCACCGTATCGAAGACGTAGCCACGCCGGAGGGCTGGCAGCGCAATCCGGCCCTGGTCCAGGAATTTTACAACCAGCGCCGCCGCCGCCTGACCGAAGTGGTGCCCAATGCCGGCCACCTGGCCCTCGTAGAACTGGAAGAGCAGTACGAGGTACACATCATTACCCAGAATGTGGACGACCTGCACGAACGGGCCGGCAGCAAGCGGGTGCTGCACCTGCACGGGGAATTGCGCAAAGTGCGCTCCGAACGCTACGAACATTTGGTGTACGACTGGGACAATGATCTGACGATGACCGACCGCTGCGAGCGGGGCAGCCAACTGCGTCCGCACATCGTTTGGTTTGGCGAGGCCGTACCGTTGCTCGAACGGGCGGCGGAGTACGCGGCGGCGGCCGACATTTTCATGATCGTCGGCACCTCGCTGCAGGTTTACCCGGCCGCCAGCCTGATGGTCTACGCTCCTCCGAACATCCCTTTTTACTACGTGGATCCGCGCCCGCAGGTCAATTTCGAACTGGGCCGGATGCCTAACCTGCAGGTGCTGGCCGAGCCCGCCACCGTGGGTTTGCCGAAAATAGTGTCCGAGCTGCTGGGCCACCGCACGGCGGTGAGTGGTAAAAAGTAAAAAAGCCGGCAGTTGGTTCAGGCAACCAAAATTGGCCTACTTTTGCCCGCCTTTTTTGAAAAACCAGGGCCATAACATTTCTAATTCAATAAAAAATCGACAAGAATGGCAACGACGGCAGACATCAAAAACGGCCTGTGCATCGAACTGAACAACGATATCCTGCGCGTGATTGATTTTCAGCGTTTTCAGGTAGGGCGGGGCAGCGGCAAAGTGTGGACCAAGCTCAAAAGTTCGACCACCGGTAAAGTGCTGGAACATACTTTCCAGAGCGGTCATAACATCACCGAAGTGCGCGTGGAGCGCCGCAAATTCCAGTATCTCTACCCCGAAGATGGCGGCTATGCGCTGATGAATCAGGAAACCTTCGACCAGATTTCCATTCCGGGGGATATGGTCGAAAACGGCAAGTTCCTGAAGGAAGGCGACGTGGTGGATGTGCTGTATCATTCCCAGAAAGAAACGCTGCTTTCCGTGGAACTTCCCCAGTCCGTCGTGCTGCAAATCACTTATACGGAACCGGGTATGCGGGGCGATACGGCCACGAATACCTTGAAAGCCGCCACCGTGGAAACCGGTGCGGAAGTGCGGGTACCGCTCTTCTGTGAGCAGGGCGACCTCATTAAAGTGGATACTGCCACCGGCGCGTATATGGAGCGCGTGAAAAAATAAACTTCCTTTTTCGCATCTGCAAAACCTTGTCCCGTATGGATTTCAGTCAGATACAAGAACTCATTCGGATGGTGAGCAAGCACAAGCTCTCCGAATTCAGCCTCAAAGAGGGCGACTTCAAACTCACGATCCGCAACAACACTGGACAGGAGGGGGCTGCGCCGACCGCCGCACAGACCCTGGCGGCCTCGCAAGCGGTGACGATGCCGGCCTTTGCGCCGCCCGCAGCGCCAGTGATGGCACCGCCAAAAACGGAAGCGCCGCCGGCACCCGCCCCACCCAGCGACGAGAGCGCCCGCTACGTGACCATCAAATCGCCGATGGTCGGCACTTTCTACCGCAACGGCGGCCCCGATAAGCCCCCCTTTCTGAAAATAGGCGACGAGGTGCAAATAGGCCAGACAGTCTGTATTATCGAAGCTATGAAGCTGTTCAACGAGATCGAAAGCGATCTGCGCGGTAAGGTCGTTAAGGTCTTGGTCGAAGACGCCACGCCGGTGGAGTATGATCAGCCCCTTTTCCTGGTGGATCCTGCCTAAAGAAATATTAGGAATCAGGAATCAGGAGTCAGGCGTTATTTCGATAAATCCTGATCCCCTGACTCCTGACTCCTGACTCCTAAATACTCTGACCGTGTTCAAGAAGATATTGATCGCGAATCGCGGGGAAATTGCCCTGCGCATCATTCGCACCTGTAAGGAAATGGGCATCAAAACGGTGGCCCTGTACTCCACAGCCGACCGCGACAGCCTGCACGTCCGTTTTGCAGATGAAGCCGTCTGCATCGGTCCGCCGTCGTCCGCCGAAAGTTACCTGAATGTACCCCGCATCATGGCCGCGGTGGAAATCACCGACGCCGATGCCATCCACCCCGGCTATGGCTTCCTGTCCGAAAATGCCAACTTCGCCGAGGTCTGCCAGGAATACGGCATCAAGTTCATCGGCCCCACCCCGGAGCAGATCCGGAAAATGGGCGATAAAATAACGGCCAAGGAAACGATGTTGAAAGCCGGCGTACCCTGCGTGCCCGGCTCGGAAGGGCTGCTGACCGATCTGAAGACCGGCCTGAAAAATGCGGCGGCCATTGGCTACCCGGTCATCCTGAAAGCCACCGCCGGCGGCGGTGGCAAGGGCATGCGCATCGTGTGGAAGCCCGAAGAATTCGAAAGCCAGTGGGAAACCGCGCGCCGCGAAGCCAAGGCCTCGTTCAGCAACGACGGCATTTACCTGGAAAAATTCGTGGAAGAACCCCGCCACATCGAGATCCAGGTCGCCGGCGACCAGTTCGGTAAAGCCTGCCACCTGTCGGAACGCGACTGCTCCATCCAGCGCCGCCACCAAAAGCTGGTGGAAGAGTCTCCCTCGCCCTTCATGACCCCCGAACTGCGCGAAAAGATGGGCGAAGCCGCCATCCAAGCCTGCAATGCCATCAATTACGAAGGCGTGGGCACCATAGAATTCCTGGTGGACAAACACCGGAACTTCTACTTCATGGAAATGAACACCCGCATCCAGGTGGAGCATACGGTCACCGAGGAAGTCATCGATTTCGACCTGATCAAGGAGCAGATCAAGATCGCCGCCGGTCACCCGATCTCGGGCAAGAACTATTTCCCGGAAATGCACGCCATCGAGTGCCGCATCAATGCGGAGGACGTGTTCAACGACTTCCGGCCCAGTCCCGGCAAGATCACCTCCTTCCACTCGCCGAAGGGCCACGGCGTACGCGTGGATACGCACGTCTACGCCGGCTACACCATTCCGCCCTACTACGACTCCATGATTGCCAAGCTCATCGTGCGGGCCCGCACCCGCGACGAGGCCATCCTGAAAATGGAGCGTGCCCTGGACGAGTTCATCGTGGAAGGCGTGAAGACCACGGTGCCCTTTCACCAGCGGCTGATGCGCAACAAGGATTTTCAGGCGGGTAATTTTACGACCAACTTCCTGAATACCTGGGATTATAAGAGTGTGGTGCTTTGAGCAACTTTGTAGAATAAAAGCATTATTTTTGTAAAAAATTAGCGGTTGATGACCAATCCATTTCCCAATATCATTTCCGATCCGGATATTTTGAACGGAAAGCCTTGCCTGACTGGTACGCGTATCAGTGTTGAATTGGTCATGGATTGGCTGGGTACGGGTGCTTCGCGGCGATACTTTCCGGAGTACCACCCGTACCCAGCCAATCCATGACCAATTCAACACTGATACGCGTACCAGTCAGGCAAGGCTTTCCGTTCAAAATATCCGGATCGG
>JBKJKS010000669.1:0-4940 GCA_046597295.1 Saprospiraceae bacterium | reverse complement strand
CTGGGGCGCATGAAAAAGCCCGATGTAGATTATATCCGGGGTATTTGCCCGGCCATCGCCATCGAGCAGCGGGTCACCACCGGCAATACACGTTCCACGGTGGGCAGCATGACTGAGGTGTACGAGTTCCTGCGCCTGCTCTACGCCCGCATTGGACGATTCTATTCGCCGGTGAGCGGTCAGGAAGTAAAGAAACACGAGGTTTCGGACGTGATCGATTTTATTAAAAGTCAGCCCGAGGGCGCCCGCGGCCTGGTGCTGATGCCTTTCAGCGACAAATATAAAGAGCGGACCCTCGATCACGAACTGCATTTACTCCTGCAAAAAGGCTACACCCGGTTGCAGTTCGGCCCGGAAACTATCCAGATCCAGGACGTGCTGGACGGCGCAGACCCCCGCTTTCCCCTCCAGCAACCCGCCCACAGTTTCCGTGCCCAGGGGCTACTTTTGCTCCTCGACCGCTATGTCATCCAGCAGCCCATGGCCGACAGCGACTGGATGCGCCTGGCCGATTCGGTCAATACGGCTTTTTACGAAAGTGAGGGCGAGTGCGTCATCCAGGCGGTGGACGGTGGACGACCGACGGCCGACGGTTCCGATGCGCCGTCCACCGTCACGTTCAACAACCGTTTTGAGCTGGACGGCCTGGAGTTTCCCGAACCGACGCCGCAATTGTTTAACTATAACAATCCCTACGGCGCCTGCCCCACCTGCGAGGGTTACGGCCGGGTGCTGGGCATTGATCCCCATAAAGTCATTCCCGATCCGACCAAATCGGTCTACGACGGGGCCATCGTGGCCTGGAAAGGCGAAAAGTCCAGCGAGTGGCTGGACGTACTGCTACGCCAGGCGCACCGCTTTGATTTTCCGGTGCACACGCCCGTCGAGGCCCTCACCAAGGCGCAGTATAAAGTCCTATGGACCGGCAACTCCTATTTCGGCGGCATCGACGCTTTTTTTAAGGAACTGGAAAGTAAAACCTATAAGATCCAGAACCGGGTGATGCTGGCGCGTTACCGGGGCCGCACCGTCTGTCCCACCTGCGACGGCGGTCGACTGCGCCCCGAAGCGCTGTGCGTCCGGGTCGGTGGACCGGAGGCAGCGGGCGGGCGCAACGTGTCCGGCCTGACCTCCGTGCCGATTGATGAGGCCCTCGTTTTCTTTCAACACCTGCCGCTCAGTGCGCACGATCAGCAGGTGGCCAAGCGCCTGCTACTGGAACTGAACAACCGGCTGCGCTTCATGGTCGAACTGGGACTCGGCTATCTCACCCTCGACCGGGTGTCCAACACCCTTTCCGGCGGCGAGACCCAGCGTATTCACCTCACCCGCACCCTGGGTTCCAACCTGACAGCCTCCATGTATTTGCTGGACGAGCCCTCGGTGGGCCTGCACCCGCGCGATACCGGACGCCTGGTGAAGGTGCTGCAGGAACTGCGCGACCTCGGCAACACCGTGGTGGTGGTGGAACATGAGGAGGAAATTATCAAAAACGCCGATTATCTGGTGGATATGGGGCCGGAAGCCGGTATTCATGGCGGTCAGGTGGTTTTCGCCGGCGACTACACGCAAATCCATACCGCTGCGCCCGAGAGTCTCACCGCGCAGTACATGCATGGCAAAATGGCCATCCAGACGCCCCGCCAGCGGCGAAATACACCGGAAATGCTGGTCCTGCGCGGCGCCCGCCAGCATAACCTGAAAAACATCGATGTCCAGGTGCCACTGCACTGCCTCACCGTGGTGAGCGGCGTATCCGGCTCCGGCAAAACCACGCTGGTGCGCGACCTGCTGTATCCGGCCCTGCTCCAGCACCTGCCCGACAATGCCGGCAAACAACCCGGGCTTTGCGACGGTCTGGAAGGCCCGGTGAAAAAAGTGACCCGGGTGGAATTCGTTACCCAGAACCCGATCGGCAAGAGCAGCCGGTCCAATCCCATCACCTACGTCAAGGCCTACGACTACATCCGCGACCTGTTCTCAGATCAGCAGCTGTCCAAAATTCGCGGATTTTTGCCTAAGCATTTCAGTTTCAACGTGGAAGGCGGCCGCTGCGAAGTCTGCAAGGGCGAAGGGGAGCAGGTGGTGGAAATGCAGTTTCTGGCCGACGTGCACCTGGAATGCGAGGAATGCAAAGGGCGCCGCTTCCGGCAGGAAGTGCTGGATGTGGAATACAAGGGGCTGAACATTTTCCAGGTGCGGCAACTGAGCAGCGAGGAAGCGCTGGTCTTCTTTGCCGGCCAGAAAGAGATCGTGGAGCGCATCAAGCCGTTGGCTGACGTGGGCCTGGGCTACGTGCAGCTCGGCCAATCGAGCAGTACCCTCTCCGGCGGCGAAGCCCAGCGGGTGAAGCTCGCCTCCTTCCTCATTCGTGAAAACGGCGGCGGCCACATTTTTTTCATTTTCGACGAGCCGACCACCGGCCTGCATTTCCACGATATTCAAAAACTGCTGAATGCCATCAATGCCCTCGTGGAAAAGGGCCATACCGTGCTGGTGGTCGAACATAACATGGAGGTTATCAAGTCGGCCGACTGGCTGATCGACCTTGGCCCGGAAGGCGGCAAGGAGGGTGGCCACCTGGTATTCCAGGGAAGACCGGAGGGATTGATCGCGGTGCAGGAGAGTTATACGGGGCAGTTTTTGAAAGAGAAGTTGTAGCCCGCAAGCAGTAAATTCCGACAGAAGTCGTTATTTTTGGACCAAAATAATTACGCATGTCCCAGGAAGATTTGTTGGACTCACCGGCGAGACACATGACCGCAGCGGAATTTTTTCGCTTCTGCCGGGATAATGACGCGCTGCGCATCGAGCGGGACCAATATGGAAACATCGAATTTATGCCCCCCACAGGATTTGAAACCGGACGCCGTAACTCTAAACTGACCGCTAAACTTGATCATTGGAACGAGGTAAATGGTTCTAAAGGGGTAGCCTTGGATTCCAGCACCGGCTATACGCTTCCAAATGGCGCTGTACGCTCCCCGGATACCTCCTGGATTTCCAACGAACGGCTGGCGATTACTACCCCCGAGGACCGCGAGCGCTTCGTCTCCGCCGTACCGGAATTTGCCGTTGAAATCCGCTCGCGCAGTGACCGCCCGCGCGCACTGCGCGATAAAATGCGGGAATACCTCGACAATGGCGTGCTGCTGGCCTGGTTCATCGACGTGCCTGACCAGCGTGTAGAGATTTTCCGGGCCAATGGCGAGGTGATGATCATCGAGGGCTTCGATCAGGTGCTTTCCGGCGAAAATGTCCTGCCCGGCTTCGAGTTTGATCTGCAATGGATGAAGTAATGCTGTCGCTCCTGCCTTACACTACCCTGTTTGCCGAAAAACTATCCCTTCCAACAGTCATTTCTTTCTACGTACCGCCGCGCATGCCGCGAATCGCTACTTTTGCCGCGCTTCCGGCGAAACAAAGCCCCGTAGGTGGCGTTTAAGCCCGCTACCGGGTGGCGCCGTTGGCCCTTTTCAAACCCCAATCATACATTTCATCCCGTAACTTCAAATTTTTTTCTACCAACCCAATGGCAAATATTAAATCGGATGTGGAAGCCGTGGACGCCCTCGCGCAGGCCTATAAAGACCTTTCCGCAGAGATCGGCAAAGTGATCGTCGGTCAGGACGACGTGGTGCGGGCGGTCATTATTTCCCTTTTTTCCAATGGCCACGCCCTGCTGGTGGGCGTACCGGGCCTGGCCAAGACGTTGCTGGTCAGTACCATCGCTGAAGTACTCGACCTCGATTTCAAACGTATTCAGTTCACGCCCGACCTGATGCCTTCGGACATTACCGGCAATGAGATCCTGGACGAAGACCGCCACTTCCGTTTCACCCGTGGCCCGGTGTTTTCCAACATCGTGCTCGCTGATGAAATTAACCGGACGCCGCCCAAGACCCAGGCTGCCCTGCTGGAAGCCATGCAGGAACGCTCCGTCACGGTGAGCGGCGTGCGCCACCTCCTGCCTTCGCCCTTTTTCGTACTGGCGACCCAGAATCCCATCGAGCAGGAAGGCACTTATCCGCTTCCGGAAGCGCAGTTGGACCGTTTCATGTTCAATATTCCGCTCACCTATCCCAGCTACGAGCAGGAAGTACAGGTGGTGAAGCAAACGACTTCCCTGCAAAAAGCCGAACTTCGGCACATTCTGAATGCCGAGCAGGTGCTCGATTTTCAACAGGTGATCCGCAAAATACCGGTGAGCGACAACGTACTGGAATACGCCGTGGGGCTGGCGACCAAGACCCGGCCCGGCACCGCACGGGCCACGAAAGAAGCCAACAACTACCTTGGCTGGGGCGCCGGGCCGCGGGCCAGCCAGTACCTCGTGCTGGGCGCCAAATGCCACGCCGCCATCCGCGGCAAGTATTCACCCGATGTGGAAGACGTGCAGGCCATCGCCAACCTGGTGCTGCGCCACCGCATTGTGCGCAACTACAAGGCGGAAGCCGAAGGCGTCACCGAAGAGAACATCATCGAAGCGCTGATGTAAAGGGGTTGATCAGGGTTGATGAAGGTTTATAAGGGTTGATTTTCAACTATGCAGTACCCATTGCAAAAAATCCGGCATGGCCCGGCCCCAGGTGGGCGGGTCATGCGTTCCCCCTTCTATTTCCAGATAACGGATCGCCGGCTCGGGGCAACCCTTGCGGCGCAGCACCTCGATCAGGTGCAGCGTGTCGTCGATGGAATCGATGATGCCGTTGCCATTGCGGTCTTCCGTCTCATCCAGGGTGCCGCACTGGAACCAGTAGCGCTGCGTGGCGTGGGCCGAGCCGACGCTGTTGACGATATCGTGCATAATACGATCGGCATCGGGGTTGGCGGCATCGACCGGCGACCAGCGCCACCACAAGGCCCCCGAGAAGACACCCACCGCGCCAAAGATCCCGGGGTAGGCCCAGCCAATATCCAAGGCCGATAAGCCGCCCAGC
>JBKJKS010000628.1:0-4068 GCA_046597295.1 Saprospiraceae bacterium | reverse complement strand
CGGAGAAAGGGGGCCAGCAGTTCCCGGCTGCCCCGCGGATAATGCTGCACCAGCGTGCGGGCATCGAAGCAGTGGTGGGTCACGTTGCAGCGTCCGCCGCCGCTCACCCGCACCTTTTCGAGCACGCTCTTGCCCCGCTCGAAAATAGTCACCCGGCAGTCCGGGTTGGCTTCTGCGCAGGTGATGGCGGCGAAAAAACCCGCCGCGCCGCCGCCAATAATGGCTATTTTCATGGGCTACCCGATCATGGGCACTTCCATCAGCAAAATCTGCGCGGGGCTGTCGGCCCGGATGTCGAGCCGGTCGGTCTCCCAGATGCCGAACCCGTCGCGGGTATGCAGCGCCTGCCCGGCCACGGTCACGTCGCCCGACAGCACGAAGGCGTACACGCCATTGGCGTGGGGCAGTTTCAGCGTGTACGCCGTCTGGAATCCGGCATCCAGTTCGCCGAGGTGGAACCAGGCATCCTGGTGGATCCAGACGCCCTCGTCATCGGCCTTTGGCGACAGTACCTGGAGGAGGTTGTTCTGCATCTGCAGGCGGTCGTAGGTGAACTGGTCGTAGCGCGGCGCCACAGCCTGCCGGTTGGGGAACAGCCAGATCTGCAGGAAGCGGACTTCCTGGTTGGCGTGGCCGTTTTTTTCCGAATGGCGCACGCCGGTACCGGCACTCATCGCCTGGATATCGCCCTGCCGGATCACCGCCTTGTTGCCCAGGGAATCTTCATGCTCCAGGTCGCCGGCCAGCGGGATGGAGATAATTTCCATATTGTCGTGGGCGTGTTTGCCAAAGCCATGGCCCGGCGCCACCACGTCGTCGTTCAGGACGCGCAGTACGCCGAAATTCATCCGTTCGGAATTATGGTAGCTGGCAAAGGAAAAGGTGTGGTGGCTATCGAGCCAGCCGTGGTTGGCGTGGCCCCGGGTGTTGGCGGGGTGCAGAATGGTCTTGGCCATGGCGTTTGGATTTTTAGATGTGGAAGACTATGGTCACTAAAACGGATAAGGGCCGGCCAGGTTTTGCAACCCGGCCGCAAGGGGGCCAAAATCAGCGTAAAATTGGCGAAGTTGGGCTACTTTTGCCAGCAGTTCCCTGATCGGGTACCGACCGTTAAATTCCGCTGATTCATGCGCACCCTCTTCTTTTCCGGCGGCTGGTTGCTGTTGGTCGCTCTTTATTTCCTGCCGGCCTGCGGCGGTCCCGAAGCGCCGCTCGATGCCGGTACGCGGCAGCGCATCGATTCGATCGCGGCGGCGCAGATCCGGGACCTGCGCGTGGTGCTCGACAGCCAGTGTCAGGCCGAACGGACCGCGCAACTGCCGGTGCTGATGGATTCCATCCGCCGGGTACGCCTCCGCGAAATTGAAGAGAAACTGCGCAGCATACCGCAGTAGGCAGGTGAAAAAGAAGGCGTCTTCAGCGCTGCTTTCGATGGCCAAAATTGAAATCGAAGCCCACGGCGCCCATTTTTTCCCAGAAAAAAATGTTCTGATCGGCGCGCTCGGGCTGCTCGTTCCGTAGCAGGATGTTGGGCAAAGTGAGGTAGCCGACCTTGGTTTCGGCCATCAGGAATAGTCGTTTCAGCACGTATAGACGCAATCCGGTCTTCCCCGCCAGCGAATAGCCGGCCAGGTGAAATTTGTTATTCAGGCCGTAGCCAAATACGTGGGCGTCCGTACGCGCGACCACGCAGACGCCGCCCAGGCCGGCCATTACATGCAATGCCAGGTAGGGACGCGCCAACCGCAGCACCGGCAGGTGGTACTCCAGATCCAGATTGACCAGGTTCAGTCCGTCGGTATGCTCGAAGCGCACGAAATTATCGCTGAGCCGAATGGGCCGGCGCAGGTAGCTGCCGGCGTAGCGGTGCGAGACTTGCTCGTCGATGACCCCGGACATGCGCACGGTCTGGTCGTTTACCACGACGTACTTCAGGTGATCCACCCCGACCGAAAGGGCCACCCGCCGCGTCAGGAAGAACCCGAGCCGGTAGTTATACTGCGGAATGGAAATGGTGGTCGGGCTGAAATAGGTTTTGAAATTAAATTTGGTCGGGCGATCCGTCGCCTCTACGTCGTACAGGGTGAAGTCGTACTCCCGGCCGGCAAAATGAATATCGCTCCTGGCAAAAGTGGCCCGGTTATATCCCCAGTAAAAATAAAACCTTTGATAACGGCTCCCGGAATCGGCCTTGGAGAACCAGGATAAGGTACGGCCGTCGGAATTTTGGGAGGAGGCGCAGGTGGGTAACCACAGGATCAGGCAGCACACTACAAGCAGCTCGGGAAATACGCGCATCGGTTTTGTAAATATTTTGTTGATGAAAAAAGAAGGGGCGAAGATAGGTCAGCACCGGAAAGGAGCGGACCCTAAATGGACGGAGCTAAGCTTTAACCGCCGCTTAATCCCCTTCTATTGCAAACAAGGCGGCAAATCCCGGCAGTAGAAGCACGATCGCTGGAAAAAGTTCGGCCGGCAGCGCTCCTGGCGTTCCCCGGAGAGCCGAGATGGCCCCAAAAAGACGCCCTGTATTGTGGAAGATGTGTGTAGATTTGTCGGCAGAAGGCTTTCAGCCCCGCCGTTCGGCGGTGTCGGGTCGCCCGGATTGGACACGTGATTTTTTTGTTGCAAATTTTTTTTGAAAAAACCCTACAAAATGTTTTTAGTTAAACATTTTGTTTATTTTTGTCCCCACTTTTAAGCATCACATAAACAGCAACAGTACCATGGCCGACGAAAAAGAAAATAAACTCAAAACCTTGCAATCCACCATTGACCGCTTGGATAAAACCTACGGCAAGGGCACCATCATGCGCCTGGGAGATAAACAAGCCATCGAGGTGGAAGTCATTCCCACCGGTTCCCTGGGCCTCGATATTGCCTTGGGTTGCTATGGCCTGCCCAAAGGGCGGATTATTGAAATCTACGGCCCGGAATCATCGGGTAAGACTACCCTGGCCATCCATGCCGTGGCGGAGTGCCAGAAACGCGGCGGCATCGCCGCCATCGTCGATGCGGAACACGCTTTCGACCGCTTCTATGCCGAAGCATTGGGCGTGGACGTGAACAACCTGCTGATCAGTCAGCCGGACAATGGCGAGCAGGCCTTGGAAATTACCGAGAACCTGATCCGCTCCGGCGCGGTGGATATTATTGTGATCGACTCGGTGGCGGCCCTGGTGCCCCGCGCGGAGATCGAAGGTGAAATGGGCGACTCCAAAATGGGCCTGCAGGCGCGTCTGATGAGCCAGGCCATGCGCAAACTGACCGGCAACATCGGCCGCACCGGCTGCTGCTGCATCTTTATCAACCAGCTGCGCGAAAAGATCGGCGTTATGTTCGGCAACCCGGAGACAACGACCGGCGGTAACGCCCTAAAATTTTATGCCTCCGTGCGCCTCGACATTCGCAAGAGCGGTGCGGCGCTGAAGGACAAGGAAGGCAACATCATCGGCAACCAGGTCAAAGTGAAGGTGGTCAAGAACAAACTCGCGCCGCCTTTCCGGGTCGCGCAGTTCGACATCATTTTCGGCGAGGGCATTTCCAAAGTCGGCGAGATCGTCGACCTGGGTGCGGAGTACGACATCATTCAGAAAAGCGGCGCCTGGTACGCCTACAACGGCGCTAAAATTGCCCAGGGCCGGGATGCCGCCAAACAGTTTTTGAAAGATAACCCGGAAGTGGCCCTGGAGATCGAACAGAAGGTCAAGGAGAAACTGGCCTCCGGCAACGTGACGAAGCAGGCCGCCGCCCTGGCGCTGGCCGGTGGAGAGGACGGGGAAGAGGATTTCTAAAAACAAGCACTGTGCTATTTGCAATAAGCCAGCCCGAAGCTTCGGGCTGGCTTATTTTTTTAGTTAATGTCACATTTTGAGTGATTGTGTCATAGAGAGCCGTAGGCGTAGCCAGAAGTAGCTCCGAATTCATGCGAATAACGAGTTAAAAATGACCTCGGAGAGGTCACATATTGGTAGAAATAATGTTTTTAGGCGTTTTTGACGACCTCGGAGAGGTCGAACGTGTACTACACGAGGGCCATCCAAGCGCGTTCGACCTCTCCGAGGTCGG
>JBKJKS010000566.1:0-5115 GCA_046597295.1 Saprospiraceae bacterium | reverse complement strand
CGCGGTACTTGGTGCCGGCCACCAGGGCGGCCAGGTCCAGCATCACGATCCGCTTGTTGAAGAGCGTACGGCTCACCTTTTTTTGCAGGATGCGCAGGGCCAGGCCCTCCACGATGGCCGTCTTGCCCACGCCGGGTTCCCCGATCAGGATGGGGTTGTTCTTCTTGCGGCGGCTCAGTATCTGGCTGACCCGTTCGATCTCGGTCTCGCGCCCGATGATGGGGTCGAGTTTACCTTCGTCGGCGAGTTTGGAAATGTCGCGGCCAAAGTTGTCGAGGACCGGCGTACGGCTCTTTTGCTGGGTCTTTTGACCGGAGCGGTAGTTGCGATCCTCTTCGTCTTCGTATTCGCCGCTGCCATCATTGGCCGCCTGGTTGTACAGGTTAGGATGGGCCAGGTCCTGCTCGGACCGGACGTATTCCATCTCTTTTTTGAAAGTTTCGTAGTCCACGTCGTATTCTTTTAGAAGTTTGGTGGCAAAGATGTCGGCGTGTTTAAGTAGGGAGAGCATCAGGTGCTCCGGGAACACTTCTTCGTTCCGCATGATCTTCGCTTCCGCAAAAGTCACCTGCAATACACGCTGCATCTGGGTAGTCACCGTGAATTTTCCAACGAACAGGTTTTCCGCAGCTGGGTAGGCACTGTGGCGGGGAATGGCCTGCTCGAGGCGTTTCTTCAAATCATGGACATCGACCAGCAACGCATCCAGCACCCGGACGGGCAGGCTGTCGCGTTCGGCAATGATGCCCAGCAGCAGATGTTCGGTGCCGACATAATCATGCCCCAACCGGTGGGCCTCCTGGCCGCTCTGGTTAATGATCTGTTTGACGACCGGGGAGAATTTATTGTTCATTATCTGAAAATCGTTAAGGGCGATAAAAGTAAAAGATGGTCAGTAATGGGCGAAGACAGGTGTAGCACCCTCCTTGGCCTGAAAAAGGCTACGGCGGGTAAAGACGCAACAAGTTTAGGCCAATGACGGGTAATAATGCAAGGCTTTAACTAGAGGTATTAACATTTTTTTGCCCAATGGGTTTTGACCGGTTGTAAATGGGTCCACCCAGGTCATCATGCTAAAAACGAGCCAGACGAATATGCGCCTGACGGGATGTCAGCACGAAACAGTACTGAAAATAGTGGCCCCATATTTTAACGAAAACCCGGGGCAATGGTTACATTTGTCCGGTTAAATTGTGTGCTCTACCCACCTTCACTATTCAATATCAATGATAATCAGGTTTCTATGAAATATAAAATTGATAAGCAGGACCAGTATGCCGTGTTGTCGCTGGATGAAGAAAACCTCAATTCGACCATCGCGCCGGGCTTGAAAAGTGACTTTATCTTCTTCAGCCAGGAGGGAGTGCGCAATTTCATCCTCGATTTGACCAATGTCAAATTTGTGGACAGCAGCGGTTTGAGCGCCATTTTGACAGGCCATCGGCTCTGGAAAGACAACGGTTCCTTCGTAATTGCCGGCAAGCTGCATCCGATGGTCAACAAGCTGATCGAAATATCACGCCTGGAAACCATACTCACGTTGGTACCTTCGGTGAGCGAAGCCATTGACTATGTAAAAATGGAAGACGTAGAACGCGAACTCCTGCGCGAAGAGGACTAAGGCGGAAACTACGGCCCGGATGGCGAGCGCCTTCCCGCACCAATCGTGCAGGAAGGCGCTTTTGTTTGGCCAGAAGCCCGGCAATGAATGCAGGGATTCACCTGTTCGTCCTCTATACAAAGCCGCCCTGCAGTGTGACACTACAGGGCGGCGTAATTCAGAGGGTTCAACCAGGCCCGGGGGCCCGGCAATTATGGCCGGATAATAACCAGCCGCTCCGTCACTTTGATCCGGTCGCTGGTCAAATCGATCAGGTAGAGGCCGGCGGGCAGCAACGATACATCGATCTGCAGGGTATTATCGCCTTGCTTCATATCGGCCTGCAGCTCGTACATCAACCGGCCTTCAGTGTTCAGGAAGCGGATCTGGGCGGTTGTCGCAGCGTCCGTCGTAAAGACCACATTGATGAGCGTAACCGCCGGGTTGGGATAAATATGCAGCGCTCCGATCTTCCCAGATGCCAAATTACTACCCTCTGGCTCCACAATGGATCCGGTACAAGGATCGGTCTGCTGGCACTCGTCCCAGCGCTCATTGATCGCCGTCAGGGCACTGGTCAGCCCGCCACCGAAGCCGTTGGGGTACGTGGTACCGTTGCAGTTGCTGGCCAGGAAAGTGTTGGCCAGCGCGGTCAGGTCATTCACCGTGGAAGATGCAGTAAGTCCCAGTGCCGCGATCTCTTGTGCGGTAAAGATACAGGACAGTTGCAGGGCGCCCAGGTTCAGGCCATTATTATACGTTAGGTTGTAGCGTACATTCAGCAGCACCGTGATGAGCTGGCCCACCAGCGTGTTGTTGATGGTCTGATTGCAATTTAGTACGTAGTTCTGTGGTAACGGAACGGAAGGACCGCCCGCCGGCAGAATACCCAGTACACAGGCCGTCGTCGAGACCTGGAAGCCACAGGTACCGCTGCCGATAACGATCGGACCGGCCTGGAGCAGCACGTTGAGCGTCTGGGTGGTGTTCAGACCATTCGAGTGCGTGCCTCCTGCCGAGCCGTAGGCGCCCTGCGTATACGTGCAGAAGGCCTGACAATTACCGGTATAAGCCACATCACACAGCGTCACATTTCCACAGGCATCGGCTACCTGGAAGTAGAAGGTGCGGCCAAAAGTGAAAATACCGTCACCATCCGGATCCGAGCAGGCTTCGAGGTTCGAGGCGGACAGGAAGCTGACCGTCACCGGCCCGCAGTTATCCGTATAGGCGGCCTGAATCTGCTGCATCAGCGCGGTTAAGGCCGGGCCAGGATTGTTTCCGCACGGTACGCTGCCAATACAGCCCACCGTAATATCAGCGGGACAAATGCCGACCGGCGGCGTGTTATCGTACACAGTAATCATCTGGGTACAGGTCGCCGTGTTGCCATTGGCATTCGTGGCCTGGTAGGTCCGGATGATTTTGTAACGGTTAGTACAAGTCTGGTTGCTGATCACGTCGCTGACAAAAGCCACGGTCGGAGGCGTACCACTGCCGCCTGTATTCGGGTGCTGGCATTCATCCCAGTACTCATTGATCGCGCCGGTTGACGCCGCCAATACCCCGCCAAAGCCATTGGCGTAGGTGGTGCCGTTGCAGTTGGCGGCCAGGTAAGTATTGGCCAGTTCGATCAGGTCTTCTACCGTTGCCGAAATACCGAGGCCCAGTGCAGCAATTTCTGCAGGCGTCAACACACAGGTCAGCGCAGCGTCTTCCAGGTGGAAATTGTTATTGAATTCCAGGTTGTAAAGAACATTGAGCTGCAGCGTGATGAGTTGGCCCACCAGGGTGTTGTTGATCGGTTGGGTACAGTCGAGCACGTAGTTCTGCACCAGCGGGATGGATGGTCCGCCAGCCGGCAGAATACCCAGTACGCAGGCGGTGGTCGTCACTTGTAAACCGCAGGTGCCACTACCAATAAAGATCGTGTCGCTTTGCAGCAGGATATTGAGCGTTTGCGTGGTGGTCAGGCCGTTCGAATGTAATCCACCGGCGGACCCATAGGCTCCTTGGGTGTAGGTACAGAACGATAAGCAGGTGTTGACGCAACCGTTCGTGACCGGCAAACTGGCTGGAGCCGGTGCGGGTACGTTGCTGGCACATTGAACGGTTATCGGCGCCGGGCAGGTGATGGTCGGCGTGTTGTTCGTCGTGACGATCATGATCAACTGCGTACAAGTCGCTGTATTACCGCACTCATCCGTAGCGAGATAGGTCCGGGTCACCATGGTGCTTTGCAGGTTGATCGCATCGCCGGCAAACGTAACGGCCACCGTCCCGCTGCAGTTATCGGCTGCCGTAACCGCCGCAGTATTTGGCGGCGGTATGCTGCTGATGCAGGTAACTGTTATGGTGGTCGGGCAGGTAATGGTCGGCGGCGTGTTGTCGATCACCGTCACCGTTTGCGAAACGGAAGCAGTGAGACCGCAGGCGTCCGTCGCGATCCACACCCGAATGATGGTGTAGGCATTCTGGCAGGTCCCCGGCGTGATGCTCGAACTCGGCGTTACCGTCACCGTACCCGTACAATTGTCCGTAGCCGTCAGCATGGCTGGCTGCGGAACGGCACTGCACTGCACCGTTATGTTGGCCGGCACAGCCGACAGCACGGGTGCCGTGTTATCGTACACCGTAATCACCTGCGTACAAGTGGCGGTGTTGCCGTTGGCATCCGTGGCTTTATAGGTCCGCGTGATGGTGTAACGATTGATGCAGGTCTGGTTACTGATCACGTCGCTGACGAACATAACTGTCGGGGCCGCACCCGGGTTGCCCGGGTTCTGGCACTCATCCCAGTACTCGTTGATCGCGCCGGTCGCTGCGGTGAGCTGGCCGCCAAAACCATTGGCATAGGTCGTACCGTTGCAGTTGCTTCCCAGGAAGGTGTTGGACAAGGCAATCAGGTCGTTCACCGTGGCGGAAGCACTCAACCCGAGCGCAGCGATCTCCGCAGGAGTGAGCACACAGGTCAAGGCAGCGGTGCCCAGGTTCAGGTTGTTGTTGAACACCTGGTTGTAGCGAACATTCAACTGCAGGGTAATCAGCTGGCCCACCAGCGTGTTGTTGATCGGTTGGGTACAGTCGAGCACATAATTCTGCCCCAGCGGGATGGATGGTCCACCGGCTGGCAGAATACCCAGTACGCAGGCAGTCGTCGCCACCTGGAAACCGCAGGTGCCGGTACCGATGATAATTGGTCCCGATTGCAGCAGGATGTCCAGCGTTTCGGTCGTGTTCAGGCCGTTGGAGTGGGTACCGCCGGCCGAGCCGTAGGCGCCCTGGGTGTAGGTACAGAAGGATCCGCACGAATTTCCGCAGCTACTGGTGGCCGTCACCAGGGCAATATTGGGCGCCGGTACCAAACTGGCGCACTGCACCGTAACGGGAGCCGGACAGGTAATGGTTGGCGTACTGTTGTTATTCACGGTGATCAATTGCGTACACGTAGCCGTGTTGCCGCAAAGGTCAGTGGCCATGTAAGTGCGGATCGTAGTCGAGTTCTGTACATTGAC
>JBKJKS010000173.1:0-2774 GCA_046597295.1 Saprospiraceae bacterium | reverse complement strand
GGTTCGGTTTTTCCGATGGGTTGAAGGCCGTACCGACCGCCTTCGTGATGGTGGGGCTGTGGTGGATCGGTTTTTCACAAATTCCGCTGCGCCGCCTGCCGGCCGATCAGGCGCCCGTATCGCAGGAAAATCTGGTCTCCAAAGGCTACCAGGAGCTGCGCAAAGTGTGGCAGACGCTGCGCCGCGACCGCAACACGCTGGCCTTTCTGGTCGCCTTCTTTTGCTACAATGCCGGAGTGCAGGCCGTGCTGTTCCTGGCGGCTACTTTTGCCGAAAAAGAGCTGCAGTTCAGCTCCTCCGGCCTGATCATACTGGTGCTCATCCTGCAGATCGTGGCCATCGGCGGGGCCTGGTTGTCGGCCCGGCTATCGCAAAAAAAGGGGAACAAATTCTCCATCATGGTGATGCTCGTTATCTGGACCATCATCTGCATTGTCGGTTATTTCGTGCAGACCGGGGCGGATTTTTACGCCCTGGCGGCCGGCGTGGGGCTGGTGATGGGCGGTATTCAGGCGCTGTCGCGGGCCACCTACGCCAAGTTCTTACCCGAAAATACGCCCGATACGGCTTCGTATTTTAGTTTTTACGACGTGACGGATAAGGTCTCCACCGTGGCCGGCACTTTCCTGTTCGGCGTGGTGGAGGTGCTCACCGGCGGGATGCGCAACAGCGTGTTGTCGCTGGCGGTATTTTTCGTGGTCAGCCTGATCGTGCTGGCCACGGTCACGGTGCGGCGAATGGGCAGCGTTGCTCCGCAGACCGGGTTGGACCAGGAAGTATAAGAAATTAACAATCAAATACTTGTAAAGCGCGCGCCAGGCGCTTGCTGCGATCACCGGGCAGGAATTTATGCTCTTGCACGGCAAAATCCGCATCCTTGCCGGCACCCTGACCTGGTTTGTGTACATTTGAACACAAAAACAAGCGCCATGAAAACCCGTCTTCTTTGCCTGCTGCCCGTCCTGGCGATGGCAATTTCCGCTTTTAGTCAAAATAATATGTACCTGCCCTGGGAACGTGCCGGCGGTCCACCCTGCCCGATCCGCGATATCGCCCTGCAGGCGGGTACGCTCTACGCAGCCACCGACTGCGGGCTGTACAAACGCCTGGAAAACGGCGCTACCTGGGAACAACAGCCCAACACGCCCGAATCGGCAGTATTACACGTAGCCGCCAACGCAGGGGCGGTGGTGGCGGTGTTTAAACAAAACATCTCGAACTGGACCACCGGCTTCTCCACCGTACACATTTTTAATAGTACGGATCAGGGCGCTACCTTTGTGAGTCGCTACAGTTACAACTACAACTATTGGAGCACCACACCCAATCCGCACGCGACCAATCACACTGAGTATGTCGGGTTATATGCCCTGGGCGATTCCAGCTTCGCCCTGACCGCCCGCTCTTGCGACTATGGCTGCCGCTTTATTCAAACGGGCTCGACCGATAATGGGCAGCACTGGGCGCCAAAATATTTGCCCAACCAGTCCCCTTACTATTACACTACCCTGAATCCCTACGCGGTGCAGGGTGATACGTTCGCGGTTTTCAATTTTGATTCGCTGCAACTGGTCGCTACGTCCAACCTGAAACGTTTGGCCGCCACTAAAATCCCCCCGGCACTCTACGACCGGGCCGTTGGGCTGACCTGGGTAAAAGATCGCATTACGGTAGCTTTTCAGAACGGCCGCTACGCCTACACCGACGACCTGGGCCTGAACTGGACCACAGACAGCCTGTCTTTGTCCGGCATCAATGACTTTTTTTACCACGACAGCAATTACTACTGGTGTACCGATGCCGGATTTTACCGCTCCGCAGCCATTGCGCCGGTCACGCTGGAAACATTGTACACGCGGCCCGGACCATTAGGAACCATCAGCCAGGCCCAACGCGGCGCCAACGGCTGGTATTTATTGGCCAAGGCCGTACTGCTTCTGCTGCCGGATGGCGCCGGCGACGCGGTACCGGTGCCGAGCGGCGGATTGGCCGAGGCGAAAGGGACATTGGATTGCCTGCCGGGTCGCCTGATGTTTCGAAACGCGGATGACCTGTGGTGGCATTCGCCGGACGGGGCGGACTGGAGCGTGTACGAAAATGAGACGGCCTACACCCAGCGTTTCCTGGAGTATTATGCCGGTGATACCTTTAGCCTGGCTTTTTCGGCGCCAATGGATGGCCCCAAGAGCATTTATCGTTCCGTGGATGGGGGAAACAGCTGGTCATTTTCGCCGGCTTCCACCGTTGTTTATAATTACAATGCCCTTCATTTTATTAAAAACCGCCACGATGGGCGGGTATACTCGGGTCAGTTTTTTACTGCCGATGGCGGCCTGACCTGGCAAAAGATCAATGCTTTTGCCCCCACTGCCGCATTAGGCGATACCCTGCTGACCATCCCCGGCCAATCGGGTGGCAAGATCAGCTTCGACCACGGACAAAACTGGCAGGATCTGGTCGTACCCGGTCCGGCCCCTTACTATACTTTCCACCTGGCCGATCGCGCGATCTTCGCCCTTCCCTATTACTACTATGACACGGCCTTTCGGTCGGTCGATTTTGGCGCTACCTGGGAAGCCATCGGCCTGGGTGGCCTGGGTGGCCAGGTAGAAAGCCGGCGGGTAGGCCAGACCACCTGGCTGTACGGCCGGGATGGGCTGGGTTTTATTGCCGACCCGGGACAGGCTTTCTTCGGGATTGGTAATACCCCTTTCAGCGGCATCGTATCCAGTTATCCCAACGTCTATCCGCACCCGGTCTTTGGTTCCCTGGTG
>JBKJKS010000423.1:0-3489 GCA_046597295.1 Saprospiraceae bacterium | reverse complement strand
CGGCGGAGCGCATCGAATTTTTCAACCTGAAATACCGCAGCAATGCCCGCATAGAAATACTGGACCTAACCACTACGCACCATAAACCGGCCGGCACCCGGGTGACACTGACTTTTCAAACGGAAGCCCATGAAAAAACCGCCTATGACCTGCATGCTTATTGACGATGAGACCGACTGCCTCGAACTATTGGCCCTGCTCATTCATAAATGTTGCCCGGATATACAGATCATCGGGCAGTACAATCATCCCCGGGCCGGCATTGCCGCCATTCAGTCGATGCGTCCGGATCTGGTGTTCCTGGATGTCGAAATGCCCGAAATCAACGGCTTCGGTGTGCTGGAAGCCTGTCGCAGCCTGCCCTTTCAGCTGATCTTTGCCACTGCATTCAACGAATATGCCGTCCGGGCTTTCCAGTACAGTGCCATCGGCTATTTACTCAAGCCGGTCAATCAGGAGGAACTGCAAGAAGCGGTGCAAAGAGCCCAGCAAATGTTGTCGATCCACCAACATGCGCAGCAGCGGGACATTCTTTTTGATTTTTTGCATCCTCTCCAGCCGATCCGGGAAAAAATTGCCTTGCCAACCGCTAATGGCCTGGTCTTCCTGCCGGTCAGTGACATTATTTACTGTGCGGCCACCGGTAATTATACCAATATAAGCCGGAGAGGCCATGAAAATCCCCTGCTGTTCACCAAACCACTGAAAGATGTGGCCGAAATGCTCCCGGATAATATGTTTTACCGGGTTCACCACTCCTACTTGATCAATCTAAAACAGGTGGAACAATACATCCGGGGAGAAGGCGGCGAAGTGAAAATGAGTAACGGCAAACTCATCCCGGTGGCCCGCCCGAAGAAGCAGGAGTTACTGGATTTACTAAGCAAAATGTAGGACAAAAGGTGCGGGCGTTTGCAAAATACCCTCCCCAATGCCCCAACCAAACGGTGAGGATCGCCAACTATACAGTGGACTTATCCGGTCGACTATCTACATTTACATTGCGCCATCTTTATTTATCATTTTAAAAATAATGGCCAATGAAAACCCGCTTCCTTCCGCTCCTCACTCTTCTAACGCTCCTCACTTTTTTAGCCTGCCAAAAAGAAGAAAAACCGGCTACTTCCCAGCTTCAACAGGATGATCACTACTTTGTTCCCGACCTCCGCACGTTTGCCACCGACCGGAGTTCCTGTGATTGGACCATTCTCGCCGGCGGCTCTAACAATGCGCTCGCCGCAGCCATTGCCAATACCTGTGAAGGCGGCGTCATTTATCTGAAAGCCGGTATCCATACCGAAACCGAACCGGTGGTCATCAATAAACCGGTGAAAATTATTGGGGAAGCGGGGGCAGTTTTACGGGTTAAATCTGACTTGTTGCCGGTGAATCTTGCCACCGGTACCCAACCGGTTTCTGCCGGACTCCATATTCTGAACGCTCCGGGTACCCTTATCCAGGACATAACCATGCAACCCCTCGGCACCGATGGCGGGGCAGCCATTCTGATTGAGAATTCGCATCAGTCCGCCGTGATTCATACCAACATTACGGCCCACCAATTTGGGGTTATCCTGGAAAAATCGGACCGGGTGGCGATCATGCGGAATACCATCGTCATAACCAGTGCCTGGCAGACCGGACAGGTAAGCGATGCACATGGCATTATTGTGATGAACGGAAAAAGTGCCTACCTCAGCGACAATGATGTCAGCAATGCCATTTTTGGCATCTGGCCCTGCGACAAATGGGGGACCAGCGAACGCAACATCACGCATGGAAACGTCATCGGCACCATTTTTTGCAAAGTACCCATGTACCTCCAACTTCCCGGCGGTCAGGTGACGGGAGCTGAATTTTCGGCGACCCTCTGGAAAGCCCGCCAAAACCAATCCAGTAATAACCTCGATGTGGGCTATCTGGTCATCGATGGTTCTAATGGCAACCTGCTGGAAAATAACGAGGGAGGCAGCAATGGCACGTATGACTACGAACTCGTGGGTGACTCCTACCGGTTCGGCTTCCTCACCCCGTTCACTTATGACAACGTGGTGTATGCCAAACCGGGGCAGACGGTGAAAGACTGCGGCGTGAACAATACCATATCCGGAGGAGTAGCAGTGGATACAAACGTGGATGTGTGCCATTGAACCGGGTCGCTTCTTAAAATGAGCACCCGCTCCGACCAGTCCACTAAACCCCAAAAAGCCAAATGAAAACTGGCAGCAGCGTTTGGCCGGAACACCTTCCGGTCAAACGCTTGTCCATTATGGAGGAACCGGACGACCCTATTGCCACCACCACGGCATTTCATAGTACGCCCCCTGCAGCCATTTCAGGCAATCATCGCATTCCGGGTGATTCACTGGGGGCCATGTGTTAAAGGCATAGTCACAATAAGGCGTGTTGGGGGGGACAAATTCCTGGCCCAACTGTCCGCCTCCGATGTAAACACGGCTGGTATCGGCAGCGCCCACCTCGAAAAAGCCCAGCGCCGGGAGCTGGGGATGGGTGGTATTTTCCACGTTGCCGGCCACCGCAGCGGGTGGGGCATCGAAGATAGTCCCGTTGGCCTGGAGCAACCGGTTGATCTTTTCCCAATATTCGTACGCCTCGCGATTGACCGCCCGCTGATAGATAGCGAAACAGATTTTCTTTTCAAAAGCCTGGTCTATTTTTCGCTTGCCCACGTTTTCATAGACTACTCCGCCGGGCGCGTATTTATTCAGATCGGCAATGGCAACCACCTGGTCATTGATCCGGTTATTGATAAAACACTGGTGCGAGAAGGGGAAAATATCGTACGATTTATAAATTTCATCGAACAGGTAGATCGCCTCGCCCTCCCAGCGCAGATAACGGTCTTTGGTCACGGCTGGCGCAATGCTGCGGGCATAGACGAAAGCAAAGGGTGCACGCACCACATCGCCATCGGTCGTGTTGGTATAGTACCACTCCGCGCGTACCTCCACCGTATCCAGCGCAATGGGGTCGGGCATCACCTGCGGATGGGAACGGTATTGTTCGCCGTCGGCCAGCCGGATGTCCAGCGTATAAGTTCTTCCGGTCTCGCCTTTTACGTTCCGTAGTTCATAATAAGCGGGTTTATCGGTCGGCAGTACCGGCTGGTACGTGTACGTGTTGCCCACGTCATCGGACAGCCGTACGTCGGCGTTAGAGACCGTATTGAACGCCTGTTTATCATAATTGCCGGGTCGGGTGAGGCGAATAATGTGCGGGCCATAGCCATCGGTAAACACACCGCTCACGACCAGTGAAGACTGATCGGCATCCGCTTTCTGAAAGTCAATTTCGCGGACGCAATTGGTCATCAGCAGCGCGGTGACCAATGCAAAGAGCGCAGCCAGACTATATTTTTGCATAGAAAAGTATTTTTGTCCATGTACTTACTACTCCCACCACCAGGGCACTTCGTAATACGCCCCTTTCAGCCAGGCTAAGCAATCGTCGCACTCGGGGTGATTGACC
>JBKJKS010000385.1:0-6103 GCA_046597295.1 Saprospiraceae bacterium | reverse complement strand
GCCGCCGTACAGGCTTTCCTGCAGATCCGAGAGAAAGCGTCCGCTGCTGGTGTTGAAAAAATCGCCGGGTACCAGGCGGAATTCTTCAAAATCCGGCGTTTTCGTGTAGTTGACGATCCGGTAGTCGGGCACGCGGCGGCGCACGTTGGCGTAATTGACCGAGGCGTTGATCGCGAACAAATTGTTCCCCACCACCTGCTTCAACGAAACGATGCCGTTGTACAAGCGGTTGTAATTGATCAGGTTGGCCTTGTTGTTGATCTCCAGGGCATCGCTGAAGTTGGCCACGCCCGTCCGCAGGATGGTGTTGTTGTCCGTATTGATGTTGAGCAGGTTGCGGAAGTTGATCTGCGTTTTGGAAGCGACGTAGTTGATGTTGAAAATACCGCCGCTGCTGATATTTTGCAGGTAGGCATCATCCTTGAAAGCGGCCACCTGGCCCGATCCGTCGTAGGTATTGACCTGGTTGGAGGAGAAACGGCGCGTATTGGCATAGTTCAGCGCCAGGATGACGCCGATCTTGCGGGTATCAGAGATCTGGATCGGAAAACCCAGCGAATAGGCCATCCGCGGGTTGAGCTGCGCAATGATCGTGCTGTTGGACCAGTCATTATTGAACTGTCGGCTGATGTCGGCAAAGTTCCTTTTCTCTTCCGGGTTTGGGAACTGGGAAGGGGATTTGAGCGCGCCTTCGGCAAAGTCCGGCAGGTTGCGCTCAGTGCCCAGGAAATTCATCGTCTCGCCCGGATAGCGCTTGAACTGGGTGAAACCTTTAAAAGTCGTCAGCGAATGGGTCTGCGCCCCGATGGTCAGGTTCTGGGTAAATTCTTCCGGAACGGCCTTGGTGTTGATCTTGATAATGCCGCCGCCGAAGTCGCCGACCAGATCGGGCGTACCGGCCTTGATGATCTGCAGGTTGTCGAGCAGGCTGGCCGGCACTACGTCGAAGGCGAAAGCCTTGCGATCCGACTCGGTGGAAGGCAGCAGAGCGCCGTCCAGGTAACCCGCATTGTAGCGGTCGTTCATGCCGCGGATGACGGCGAATTTGCCTTCCTGGATGGAAGCGCCGGTCACCCTTTTGAGCACGTCGGAGGTGGTCCGGTCAGGCGTGCGGCGAATGAGATCGGCCGAGACACCGTCCGAGACCATCGCCGCATTTTTGCGCTCGGTCAGCACCGCCAGGGAACTCGACTTTTCAATCGTATAGGTGATTACCACTTCGGATATGGAATTATCACTTTCTTTCAGGACGAAGTTGACGTAGGTTACCTCGTCGGGCTTAACTTCCACGGCCAGTTTTTCCGTTTGAAAGCCGGTATAGCTGAAAACGAGGGTATACGTGGCGGGCGCCAGGGAAAGCAGGAATTTGCCGTCTATGTCGGTGACCGAGCCACCGGGAGCGCCTTCCATCTGTACGGTAGCCCCGATCAGGCCTTCCCCAAGTGCTTCATCAATCAGTTTCCCCGCGATTTTTCCTTTGACGTCCTGCGCCAGCAGGGAATGGCCGTAGAAAACGGAACAAAGCAGGAGCAAGCAACAAATTGCCTTTTTCATGGTAAGAGCATGGATTGGTTTGACGCCTTGCTGTACAAATACAGTTAGCAAGCCGCAAAGGTCAGGAAGCTGCTTCCAACCCCATGCTGTTTCAGTTTAAGTTAGTGTTAAGTTTGTAAACAATATATTTACATTATTTTTCAGCCCTGAAACGGACCCGCCCCCGTCAGACATTTCGTCTGACGGGGGCGGGAAGCGGGAATACATTACTACAAGTGCAGTGTCTGCTCACCGGGGCCAGCTGTTATTTTTCCGGTCCACGTCCGGAACCGTCTTGGCGCCCAGCTGGGCGCTTTTTATTTTCTTACCCGTCTCACCGGGTATCCGCAACTGTTTTTTTCCAGCTTTCCACACTGCTGCAGTGAGTCGGATGGTTTCCCGGGTACCATCGGCGTACTCCAGGGTCAGCACCACCGGCACCGGCTGCGCGCCAATGCGGTCGACCAGGACCACCGGGCGCTTGTCCGCTTCCTCCTGCACCACGTCCTGAATGGCCAGATCGGGATAGGCCCATTCGAAGAACCAGGGCTGCCAGAACCAGTCCAGATTTTGTCCGGAAGCATTGTTCCAGGTCAGAAAGAAATCGAAAGGACCGGGGTGTTTACCCTTCCAGCGGTTCATGTATTCGGTCATGATGCGCTGAAAATTCTGCTGGCCAAGCAGATCGAGCAGGGCAAAATAGGCCTGCTGGGGGCGCTGGTACGACGCATTGCGGTAGGCGATGGTCAGGTTGCGGGAACGCACCAGGGGCGGCACGTCATTCTCCGTACCGGCGATGGTCGAGTAGTCGCGTACCCGCCCCTGCGTGTGTTTGCTCAACGAGTCGGACAGCATATAATCGAAAAACGCGGCCCAGCCCTCGTCCATCCAGGCGTAGTCCTGCTCGTTAATGCCCATCATGAAGGGAAAATAGGTATGGCTTACCTCGTGCACGGTCAGCGTCATCGGCGAATTGGGGGCTGTGCTGGCATCATTGCACATCATCGGATATTCCATGCCGTCGTTGCCGTTGAACACCGTTTCGGAAGGGTAGGGGAAGGGGTAGCCGGGCAGCCAGGTGCTCATCAGGCGGATGCCGTCGGCGGCAATACGGGCGACTTCTTTATAATCGGTGGCGGCGGTGTTATAGGCGGCACTGACGAGGGTGCGACGTCCGCTGCGGTCATCCACCACCACGGAGGTGGCGTCCCAGTTGTAGTGGTCGCTGGCGGCCAGGGCGAAGTCGGGCACATCGGTGGCCAGGAAGCGGAATATGTGGGGCGCGTTTTTGCGGTACACGCTGCCTGCCTGCAGCTCTTTCTCCGTAAATACCGGTATGACTTCCGGTGATGTATGAGCGCGGTTCCAGCGCTCCAGCACGGCCGGGGTCAGCAGATCTGCTGCATTTTGCCATTCGCCGGTGGCCCACATCTGGAAGCCGGTGGGCCAGGTGAAGGTCACGTCGTAGTCGCCGAATTCATGGTAAAATTCCTGCAAGCCGGTATAGGGCGCCGATGCCCAGCCGTTGAGATCGTCGTACACGGCGATCTGGGGATACCAGTAGGGGATGAAAAACGTGGTGGAATCGCAGACGCACTCGCGGGCGGCATCCTCGCCGGCCGGCAGGGTATACGACCAGCGGACCGTTACAGTGGCTTTGCTTTTGGGCGGCAGGGGCGTCGTGGTGAGTTTCAGATCGAGAAAGGTATTGGCCCGCGTCCGGTTCTTTTCGTCCACTGCCTGGCCGTTGTAACTCAGTGCCTCGATGCGCACACCTTCGTCGCTGACGTCGCCGGGCGTCACGTCGTAGCCGCGCAGACTGCCTTTGCGGTAGCGGTCATGCGCCAGTTTAAAACGGATCATTTTCAGCGAGTCGGGGCTGTTATTGAAATAAGTCACCGTTTCCTCGCCGCTCAGGCGCCGGGTCTTAGGCTCCACGCTGGCTTTGATAACGTAGTTCGCGCGGTTCTGCCAGTAGTTGGGACCGGGCTTGCCGTCCCAGCTGCGGGTGCCTTTATCGTAGGCTTTTTGCAGGTTACGTGGAAAAAAGAGGCTGGTTTGTGCGGTGATCATGGGCTGGAAGCACAGGGCCAACAGCAGGCTGAATAAAATACGAAGCATAGATTTTCGAAAATGTGGTGGTTAACTGTTCGCTGGCGAAGGTACGTCGCTGTTTTCGCTTCCATAAAAGAGGAGCATGCGGAAGAACGGGAAAAAAGCGGGCCGTCGCTATTGGGGGCACTTTTCCGCCGGAATCACGCCACCCGGTTTGGCAAAAATGCGTAAACGCAAAAGGTTAAGCATCACTTTTGCCAATAGCGTACAGAGAAATATTCCATTTCTTTCCCTGGAAAAAATAGTTTTGCGCCCGCGAATTTTCTCTGGCTCCCGCAAGACTGGCCCTGACCAATAAGAAACCTATTTATTTAGAAACCTATCTTCCAAACCTAAACAGTATATTTTCAACTTAATCAAACCTTAATCATGCTTAAAAATTTTTCTCTTTTAATGGCCGCCTTCCTGCTTTTGGCCGGCCGGGCCCAGGCCCAACAACACCGCGCATGCGGTGCTCATGAAGTACTGCTTCGTCAATTACAGGAGGATCCCTCCCTGCAGCAACGCCGGGAGGCCATCGAAGCGCATACCAACCAGTTCGTGCAATCCGGCGCCCAGGACCGCACCGTCGTCACCATTCCGGTGGTCGTGCACGTGGTGTGGAACACCACGGCGCAAAACGTCAGCGACGCCCAGATCCAGTCACAATTGACGGTACTCAATGCCGATTTTCGTAAATTAAACAGCGATATTGGCCTCTTACCAGCAGGTTTCACCAGCCTGGCTGCCGACTGTGAACTAAATTTTTGCCTCGCTACCCAAACCCCCGGCGGCGGCGCCACGACGGGCATCGAGCGCCGGCAAACGACCTCGACGTCGTTCAGTACCAACGACAACATGAAATTTTTCAGCTCTGGCGGCCTGGACGTCTGGGACGCCAGCAAGTACCTCAATATATGGGTCTGTAACATGAGCGGCGGCATTCTCGGCTACGCGCAGTTTCCCGGCGGCCCGGCTTCCACCGATGGCGTGGTGATCACCTTCACCGGTTTCGGCACCATGGGCTCCGCCGCCGCTCCTTTCAACAAGGGCCGTACCGGCACCCATGAAGTCGGCCACTGGGCCAACCTCTACCACATTTGGGGCGACGACGGTACCAGCTGTACGGGCAGCGACAACTGCGCCGACACGCCGAACCAGGCCGACGAGAACTATGGCTGCCCCGCTTTCCCCCAGGTGAGCTGTAGTAATGGTCCAAACGGCGATCTGTTCATGAACTATATGGACTACACCGACGATGCCTGCATGTATATGTTCACCACCGGACAGAAAAACCGCGCCCAGTCCCTGTTCGTCAGCGGCGGCTCGCGCTTCAGCCTGACCACTTCCCCCGGCTGCAGCCCGCCCAGCGGCGGCAGCTGCGGCACGCCCGGCAGCCTGAGCGCTTCCAGCATCGCCCAGACCAGCGCCACCGTCAACTGGGGCGCCGTGAGCGGCGCCACCAGCTATGACCTGCAGTGGAAAGTCTCCACAGCCGGCAGCTACACCACGGTAAGCAACCTGACCGGCACTTCCTATAACCTGACTGGCCTGACGGCCAGTACGACTTACAACTATCAGGTGCAGGCAGTCTGCAGCGGCGTCTCCGGCGCTTACTCGGCGACCTCGTCGTTCACCACGCTGGCCTCCGGCGGCTGTACGGACAACTACGAGACGAACAACTCGCTCTCCACGGCGAAGGTGATTCCGGTCAATACGACCATTACCGCCAAGATCGGCACCTCCACCGACAAGGACTACTTCCAGTTTTCTAACACGTCGGCCACCCGGAATATCAAGGTCGACCTGACTAACCTGCCGTTCGACTACGACCTGAAACTGTACCGCAGCACTTCGCTGCTGGCCACTTCGGAACTGGCTGGTATCGCCAGCGAGCAGATCATCTACAACACATCAACGGTGTCGACCGCCTACAAAGCTTATGTGTACGGCTACGGTGGCGCCTTCAGTAACAGCGTATGCTATTCCCTGCAGGTGAGCTTAAGTTCCAGCAACTGGCGGACGGATGGCAGCACAGACGGTCAGACCCAGGAAATCGAAATCCCGCTTGAGGTAATCGATGCCGCCTTCGGTATGTTCCCCAATCCGGCCGCCAATCAGCTTACGGTAGAAGTGCCGATGGAAGCCGATGCGAACGTGCAGGTGGCCATCCTCGATCCGTCGGGACGCGCCGCCATGCAACAGCACCGTACCCTCTCCAAAGGGGACAACCGCATGCTGTTCGACGTGCACAACCTGCCCAACGGCGTGTACTTCGTGCAGGTACGCAACGGCGAGCTGTCCAGTACGCAGAAGCTGGTGGTGAATAAGTAAGGCAAAAACGATGAGCTATGGGGTCGAAGTGACTGACAACCAGCTTGTTGCGATTAGGACATAAAATAGCAGCAGGGCCTGGCGACATTCGCCAGGCCCTGCTGCTATTTTAAAGGAAGCGGAATAAATTCCGCAGTCCGCA
>JBKJKS010000206.1:0-2670 GCA_046597295.1 Saprospiraceae bacterium | reverse complement strand
GGCACTGTTAAAGGCACACAGACCGTCATTGCCCGTTAATTCCAGGTAGCTGATCGGCATGCTGGCCGGATCGATGCCGGTCAGGGCGACCTTGCCTTCTTCCAGGCCCTCCCCTATTTCGGTGGCCAGTAGACCAGACACCACGGCAGGCACTGCCGGACAGTTGCCATTGTTATCCTGCACCAGCACGAAAGTGACGCAGTAGCCCGCGTTGCCGGCCAGGTCCATCGCCCACAGCTCCACCGGCTGTAAACCCAGCTCGGCACAGGTGAACACGACATTGGTTTGCGGCTGGCCGTTGGCATCGGTCGGGAAACCGGTTCCCTGACCGACCCGGCGTACGCCGTATTTCAACTGGTTGGCCGGCGTGCAGTTATCATCGGCATACTGCAAAAAATCCGTCGCCCAGAGCTGGACCATCTGGGTGGGCATAATATTGACACTCAGGCCATTGATGCAAACTACCGTGGGCGCCTTGCAATCTTTAACCGTAAAATTGTACTCGCAGACTTTCTCGTTGCCACAGCCGTCCTCCACCAGCCATTTGATCTTGTGGGTGCCGTAGGGCAGTTCCGGCACGGTGTAGGTGGTGGGCGCATTATTCGAGCTAAAGCGCAGCGAGAACACGTTCTTCGTACCGGCGGGACTGGTCCCTTTCTGCACCGCAAAGCGAAATTTATCATTCACCGGTACGCTGCGCTGATCGAAGGCCCGCGCCTGGCCGCCCTGAAAATTGGGGTTGAAGGCATTGTTAAAATTGACCGTACCCGCAGCCGGCGGTGTTTCACTGTTGATCACCGTTTCCATCGAGCCGTTGTTGTCCAGATCCAGGAACAGCAGATAGTGCGCCGTGACGTTCAATCCGGAACAGGAGTCAAAAGCCGTGATATTCAGATTGGTCGGCCCCTCGCACAGATCGTGTAAACCGGTGGCTGTCTCGTACCAGGTAGAGTCGTTCCAGAGTGCGGGGTTATTCGCGCTCAGATCACAAACTTCGACGGGGCCGACGGGGCACTCGATCACGGGGTCCTGGGTGTCCAGGACTTTGATGATCTGTTTGTAAATATAGCAATTGGCATTCTGATTCCAGTAATTGCTGTAGTTCGTCGGCGTCGGCGCGGTAGGGGTCAGATTCACGATGGTCGGCGTCCACTGGCCGAGGGTACCGGCCGGCGACAGCACCGGGGCACGGAGGTTGTTCGGGCTGTTCAGCGTGGTGGTCGGTTCCGGATTGGGCACGAAGATGCACGAATCGCCGGAGTCGTACGTACACCAGTTGATGATCGTCCAGGTGCGCTCTATTTTGTAACAGGCATCGGGCACGACCGTGAACAGCTGGTCTTCGTAGGAATAGCCGATCAGTTCGCAGTCCTCTCCAAAAAAGGTCGGTAGCCCGTAATTGCCCGTGCCATCACAGCCCAGGACGACTTTATCATCGGGCAGTTTCAGGAAATAGTTCTGCACATATTCGACCATGATGCGCTGGGTACAGGAGGTACTCAGTCCCGCACAATCAAAGGCCCGAAAGGTACGGGTGATCGTGCCGCGGTTACAAACGGTATCGAACAGCGACTGATTGACCGACTGCGTGACCGTATCGATGCAACAATTGTCCGTCGCCGTGGCAAAACCGTACAGGGACAGCGTAGGATCGAAGGCCTCGCAGGTGACGGAGAAATTGCCCGGCGGCGTGCAGACGGGCTTGATCTTGTCTTCCACCAGTACCTGGACCATACAGCTGTTACTGTGCTGTTCTTCGTAGTCGAGCGCGACATCACCGACCGGCAGCGGTACGTCGTACACCCGCAACACCACCAGCACCGTATCGCCAATATCGCTGCAACAAAATTTCACCTGATCGTGGAAGACATCCGCCGGCTGGCAGCCGTTGCCCAGCATACGCCGCACTTTGAAGCGCACCGGGGCGCAATTATCGTAGGAACCGTCGTCAAAAGTCAGGGCATCCACCGAGACCATTCCGGTCGGGCCGAGAGCGACCTGGGTGAGTTGGTCGCAGGAAACCACCGGCGGCGACAGGTCATCCACCTTTAACTGGAAAGAACAACTGTTGGTGTTGCCGCAATCGTCTTCGGCGGTGTAGGTTACCGTGTGGGTGCCCGGCGGCAGACAGGTCGTCAGACCCAGCGCACCCAGCGTATCGGGCGCCCAGAGATTATTGCCTGGAAAATCCATCAATGCGCCGCCGACTGCGTAGCTGCCGATGGGCTGGTTGGTAAAATATTCGTAGGCATCGACCACTGCCGCGATTTCCTTGCTGCGCGAACAATCGTCGGTCAGGAGGACGTCCGGTAAATCGACGATGGCACAACAGGTGAAGGGGTCGGTGCTCACCGTGAGGTTGGCCGGACAAACGAATTGCGGCCCCGTCGCGTCGTCTACCTTAATGAGCTGGACATAGATCAGCGGATTGGTCGGCCCCGTCGAAACGCACCATTCGTAAATCGTCCAGGTGCGTTTTATCTGGAAACTACCGTCGCAGACCTGCAAAATCAGATCCGTGTAAACGGCGTTCAGTTCGCAAAAAGACGTGTTGGGATACAGCGGGAACATCATGCCGAACTCGGTATAAAAAGGCACGCCGATCACCGCCGGGCTGATATCGGGGTTGGCGCAATCCACCGTGATGATGGCGGGCGGCATGGTCAGATC
>JBKJKS010000685.1:0-10663 GCA_046597295.1 Saprospiraceae bacterium | reverse complement strand
GCCAGCACAAACTCCCCTTCGGTATCATGTTGAATCTGGACGCCGCTCAATTGGCCATTTCCCTGCAGACCGACCACCTGTGAATTGGTGACCAGCTTGATCTTGCCCTGCTCAGCCAGGTACTGGATTTTTTCCACCGAATCGGGCGCGCCGCGAAACTCCGTCCGGCGATGCACCAAAGTAAGTTCGCGGGCGATGTTGGCCAGGTAGATCGTCCAGTCGAGTGCCGAGTCGCCGCCGCCGGCGATCACCACCCGCTTGCCCTGGTACAGTTCGGGATTGCGGACGAAGTAGTCCACGCCCCGGTCCTCGAACTGCGCAATGTTCTCGATCGGCGGCTTACGCGGCTCGAAACTGCCCAGGCCACCGGCGATGAAGATGACCGGCGCCAGAAATTCCTCGCCGCGTTGGCTGCGGACCCGCCAGCGGCCATCTTCGGCCCGCTCCAGGCTTTCCGCCCGCTCGCCCATCGTAAAGCCGGGGTGAAAAGGCTCGATCTGGCGCAGCAGATTTTGCACCAGATCACCGGCCAGCACACGGGGATAGCCGGGAATATCGTAGATGGGTTTTTTCGGATAAATCTCGGTGAGCTGGCCGCCCGCTTGCGGCAGCACGTCCAGCAGGTGGCAGCGCAGCTTCAGCAGGCCGGCCTCGAACACCGCAAACAGTCCCACCGGGCCGGCGCCAATAATCAGAATATCCGTTTCGGTCGTTTTCAACTATTGTTTCACTATGTTTTTGATGCTCACATTCCGAACCTTAAAGTCCGGAATCAGCCGGTCATCCGGACCGAACTTGTTGATCATGGTGCTATCGGCCAGCAATTCCCCCGAAAAAACCACGTTGCCCTGGTCGATTTTGAACTCGGCGGGCAGATTGACCGGCATGTACAGCACCCCGCCGGTTTTGATCAGGTGCTGCGCGCAGCCGCGCCCGCAGACAAAAACCTGGATCTGGCCATTTTGGTTTTCAAAAGGCCCACTATTTACGGGCAATCCGTTGCGCTGGGTGCAGGCGGCCAGCAGGAGCAGGAGGAGCAGTGATCTGTGCATGGGAGTCGTTATTTTCCGGTGAAATTAGATTTGCGTTTTTCCACAAAAGCCGCCGCCCCCTCGCGAAAGTCCTCCGTGCCGCAGCATTCGCCGAAGGCGTCCACTTCCTTCCAAAAACCGTCCACGCCTTCCTCAAAGTAAGCGTTTACGCTCTCGATGATTTTGGCGATGGCGACCGGCGCTTTCGTGGCGATCTTCTCGATGAGTTCTTTGGCCTTGGCTACTTCTTCGCCGGCCGGTACTACATAATTGACCAGCCCGAGCCGGTGGGCTTCCGCCGCATCGATCATATCGGCGGTCATCAGCAGTTCCAGCGCCTTGGTTTTGCCGATGTACTGCACCAGCCGCTGGGTACCGCCATAGCCGGGGATCAGCCCCAGGTTCACTTCCGGCTGACCGAATCTGGCCCGCTCGCCGGCCACGCGCAGGTGGCAGGCCATGGCCAGTTCGCAGCCGGCGCCCAGGGCAAACCCATGGACGGCCGCCACGACCGGCCGGTCAAATTGCTCGATGCTCAGGAAAATGTCATGCCCCCGCTTGGCGAGTTGCATGCCCTCCAATGCACTCAGCCCGTCGAATTCGGTGATATCCGCTCCGGCAACGAAGGCTTTCTCCCCGGCGCCGGTGAGTACCACGCCCTTCAACCCGCTGATTTCGTGGGCCGCTTCGCCGAAAAAATGCTGTAATTCGAGCATGGTCTGGCTGTTCAGCGCGTTCAGGGCCTTTTCCCGGCTGATGGTAATGACGGCGATGCCATCGACAACGGCTACTTGTAAGATTTCGTAAAGCATAACTGGAGGGCGAAATTTATTTCGCCAGTGAAAGTGAGTAAAAGGAAAATTTATTTCGCGTTCCACTACCCAATGCCTAGCAGTTCCACCTCGAAAATCAGGGTACTGTTCGGGCCGATCTCCGGGCTGACCCGCTGATTGCCGTAAGCCAGCTGGGGCGGAATGTACAAACGCCATTTGCTGCCGACCGGCATCAGCTGTAGTGCTTCCGTCCAGCCGGCAATGACGCGGTTGAGCGGGAAAGAGGCGGGTTGACCGCGTTGTACCGAACTGTCGAATACTTTTCCCTCGATCGTGGTGCCGTGGTAGTGGCAACGAACCGTGGCGGTGGCCGAAGGGCGGGGGCCATCGCCCTCCGTCAGGATTTCATACTGGATGCCGCTGGGCAGCGCGACCACGCCCTCGCGCAGGGCATTTTGGGCCAAAAAATCCTGACCGGCTTGCAGGTTGCTGGCAGATGTGTTGTCGAACATGGCTTTGTATATTTAAGTGTTTGGGTAATCATGGTGCGACGGATAAGTACTAATCCACTTTCAGTACCTCGATTTCCTCTGACCGCCAGTGCACCGACTGATCCAAATGGTAGATGCCCAGCCGGTTGTGGTAAAAGTAAAGGACGCGGAAGTTAGCGGAAACGATGTCTCCGTTCGAATCGAACTTGAGGGGCTTTTCGCTATGAAAAATACCCAGGTTTTTGACGCCTTCGCGGACTACGTCATTCGCGGTACGGCGAATTTCGGTGGCCAGGCGAATTTTACCGGCCTGCTCCATCTCGAACAGCCGGGCCTGCATTTGTTCCACCACATCTTCCACTGCGCGGAAACGGAAACGGTAATCGTCGGGCGGCAGGCGTAAAATGCCGAACAGGTCGAGTTTCGGATTTTCATGCACCAGCATTTCGAAAACGGCGTAGGCGACCAAGTGGCTGCTGAGCACCACGTTCTCGACGTGGTAGCGCTCCACGATGCGTTCGGCCAGCAGTTTGGTATACTCTTCCTCCCGCTGCCGGTCCTCATTGACTTCATTTTTGCCCATAAAATACTCGCGAATATCCAGCTCGTTGCCAAATTTATCGAAACTGCGCCCCTGATCATCGACGAAATTGCCCAGCACATCCAGGGGCTGCCCGACACTGAGCGTGGTATCGCTGGTGGTCGAAAAAAACTGCCATACATAGCGCAACCAGCTGCGAATGCTCTTGCTCTCGTCCTTCAGGCGCAGGTAGTTTTCCTTGCCGGTGTAGCGCAGGTGATTTTCGATCAAAAAAGGGGCTTCCAACACGAAATTATAACAAATCACCATCGGTACGATGAAAATCTTTTTCGGCACCTGCCTTTGGTTCAGCACGCGCTGGGCTTCCACGGCGGTGCCCAGCAGACCCATTTTCAGATCGTCCTCCAGCGCGCCGGAGCGGGAGCGGGTGCCGCCGGGGAAGAACAGGCTATTCACGCCACGCTGAATGCTGAGGTTGCTCATCGTCTTCAGCGTCTCCAGATAAATGCTGTTCTTTTTGCGCCGGTCCACCCGGTAGGCGCCCAGTCGATTCATGAAATAGGCGGCCGGTCCAAAATTGTACAGGTTGAGGCCGGCGCCGTAACTGAACGAGGGCAGGCCCATGATCTGATCCATGGCGTAGCCGACGAGGATGGAATCGAGGTTGCTGCTGTGCGTGGGTACCACGATGACGGTGCCATGCTGCATGAGTGCGCGCACCGTATCCACGTCACCGACCACATTGATCCGTTCGTATAGGTGCTGCCGTCCCCGCCAGATGGCACGGATACTTTTACCCACAGCGGCGTTGAAAATCCGGTTAAAAAAGGCGGTCAGGAAACGCTGGGCAAAGCGAAAAGTCGAAATCTGGAAAGTGCCGACGATCTCTTCCGAATAACGATGGATGATTTTCTGCAAAATATCTTCCGCCGCTTCCTTGGCTTCCGGGCTGTGGCGATCGAGCGACTTCTGAATAAGTTTCTTGCTGATCTTATTCCAGAACTGCCGCTCATTCGGAGGATCCACTTTCCAGGGGTCTTCCTTGATGCGGATGCGTTCCTGGTACAGGACTTTCACCAGCACGTCCGGCAGGTCTTTGCGGTGCCGGCCGGCGATGCGCTGGAAGGTGAATTCATCGATTTCGCGAATGAATTCAGTACGGTCTTTACTCAGCCGGTAAATCGGCCAATCTTCAATGCGCTCGATAACGCGCGGATATATCTGAACTTCTTTTTTCAAAGTCGCGAAAATTATGAACCGGCTACCCGCCGGTTACAGCGGGCCGGTTGCGCAGGCATTCGCCAATGTACTCCAGGATTTCTTCTTTACCGGTCCGGCGCTCGGCCGAGGTCACAAAATGTAGCGGCAGCGTTTCCCAGGTTTCGGACAAGGCCGTCAGGAACTTGCCGATATTTTTATCCAGCGTGACTTTGCCCAACTTGTCCGCCTTGGTGAACACCAGGGCGAAGGGAATGCCGTGTTCGCCCAGGCCATTGACAAAGGCCAGATCGATTTTGGACGGCGGAATGTTGGAATCGATCAACACGAAGGCCACCATCAGCGCAATCCGGTTCAACAAATAGCCATTGATCATGTTAGCCAGGGCCTTTTGTTTCTCTTTGGACACCCGGGCATAGCCATAGCCAGGCAAATCGACCAAAAACCATTTGTGGTTAATCAGAAAGTAATTGAGCAACTGCGTCTTGCCGGGCGTCGCCGACACCTTCGCCATCCCTTTGCGGGTCAGCATGTTGATCAATGACGATTTGCCGACGTTGGAGCGGCCGATGAAGGCAAACTCCGGCGTACCTTCCTTCGGGCAGGCGCTTTCCCGGGGATAGCTGGCAATAAATTCGGTATGGTGTACTTCCATGGCGTGGTGGGCAGGAGCAGGAACGGTACGGGCGGGCAAAAGTACAATTTCGGCGCTAAAAGGCCCGTCTGAATACGCGTCCGGCAACGATTTGATTTTTCCCGCGTTTCTTTGCCAATCGTCACGCAGCGGCGGGATTTTTAAAAACGATTTTGAATAAGATGTACCATTCATTCCGGCTGTTTTTATTGCCCTGTTTCGTGCTGCTGACCGCCGTCACCCAGGCCCAGGAACCGATCGTGCTCTCCTCTGATTCGCTCATCGTGCTGCCCGATTCCCTGGCGTTGGCCGCAGATTCGACCACGGTGCAGCCGAAGACCGGGTTTTTGCGCGGATTTTTCATCGATGGCTACCCCAATCCGCGCAAAGCCGCTTTTCTTTCGCTGGCTATTCCGGGCGCCGGCCAGGCCTATAACCGGCGCTGGTGGAAGCTGCCCATCGTGTATGCCACGCTGGGCGGTCTGGTCTGGCTGGAAGTCAGCAATGTGCGCCAGTACCGGGAATACCGCGACAACTACCGCCTGCTGGCCGACGGTAATCCCGACACCAATCCGACGGATCCGAAATACCAGAATGTGGACGCCACCAACCTCAAATACGTACGCGACGTGTACCGGCGCTACGTGGACCAGAGTTCGCTGGCCCTGGGCCTGGCCTATCTGCTCACCGCCACCGATGCCTTCGTGGATGCGCACCTGCGTACTTTCGATACCAGCGACGATCTAACGCTGCGTTTCCGCCCCAAGGCCCAGGCCAGCGGCATTGGCCCGGCCTTCGGATTGGCATTGCAGATCGATCTGACGAAGCGGCCGGTACGACCCTAACCTGATGGATGCAGGTTGATAAAGAGTGATCATCAACTCTATAAACCATTATCAACCCCTATAAACCTCGCATATATGAGCGCCTTCATGGACGGAGATACCGATAGCCTGGAAATTACCCGGCGGCATTTTTTGGACAGCCTGCGCTTTCCAACCTTTGTGATCGTGGTGCTCTGGCTGGTGCATGCGTATCAGCACCTGTCCGATTTTGATCCGGGCATGTACGGCATCATGTCGCGCCGGGCCTGGGGGCTGACCGGCATCGTCACCGGACCGCTGGTGCACGGCAGTTGGGGCCACCTGATTTCCAATACGTTCCCGATGTTCGTTTTTACGTCCATCACGTTCTATTTCTATCGCAAGGTGGCGATGCCGGCATTCTGGATGATTTACCTGCTTACGGGTGCGGCAGTCTGGCTGCTGGCCCGACCGGTATCGCACATCGGGGCGAGCGGGGTCGTGTACGGCTTGTTGTCCTTCATATTCTGGAATGGCATCTTCCGGCGCAGCCTGCGTTCCATCGTAGTGGCCGGCATTGTGATGCTCGTATACAGCGGCATGTTCATGGGGCTGCTGCCCGACCAGGAAGGCATTTCCTGGGAAAGCCATCTTTTAGGCAGCGTGGTCGGCCTGATCATCGCTTTTTGGTTTAAAAGCGAACTGGAAGATGAAGAAACCGATGCGCACCGCCAGCCGTTCGCCGATGAGCAAGGGCTGGAAAAACAGTATTTTCTGTCCCGGGATGCTTTTGAAAAAACGAAGGCCCAGCGCCTGGCCGAGGCCGAAGAGGAAGCCCGCCGCCGCCAGGAAGAGGCGCCGCCAGGTCCGTTTTTTCCGCCCTACTGGAACCGCGATCAGACGTGGTGAAGCGTTTTTACTTCTTTGACAAAACCTCCAAATGATACTGCCTGATCACCCGCCGCACCTTGTCCGGCCAGGCCGGATCGGCGGCATAGCCCGGTTCCCGACGCTTCGCATGGGCGGAAACGCCGCGGATAAAGCATTCGTAGTCGCCGGTGGGACAGGTCAGGGCGTCGCGAAACCATTTTCGGCTGCGCAGGAAGCGGGCAAAGTCGTACACCGCCTCGGTCGGCGTAGCATAGGACCGGAACGGCGTCATTTTGCCCTCATGCCACATGACGAAGGTGGCGCCCGTCCAGGCCGGACCGGCCTTCATACCGAAGGGGTTGCCGGAATTTTTGTACAAATAACTCGTAAATCCCGTCGATTCCAGCGTAGCGATGGCCACGAAGGCCGCCGCCGGCACATGCTCGGACTTCTCCACCGCCATCGCCTCGCGCATGAAACGCTCCACGATGGCTATTGGTGCCCCGAAACTGTCGGACACGATCTGGGCAGCTGCCAGAATACCGGCCTCGCGGGCGTTCATGAAATTGCCACCCTCGGCGGCCAGTTGGCTATGGGCTGCCCAGGGCAGTAAGCTGAAAAAGAAAACCGGGGTCAGTTTTTGCAGAAAATACATATTTATAAAACGTTTTGTTGCGCGGTTTTTACGCCACATTGCCGGTTGGTCACCGGTCGCCGGTTAGAAAAATACTGACCGCGCCCGTCATGTTTGCACCGAAGAGTATCAGCCAGTATTGTCCGGCGGGCAGAGCGTCTACTTTCAGGTCGGCCTGTTGGGTCGGCGTCAGCTTCCAGTCGCGCAGCATCTCACCTTCGCTATTGACCAGCAGGACTTTATCAAATTTGCCTTCTGCCCGCAGCCGGAGGTCGGAACGAGCCGGATTGGGCGTTACGGTGGCCATCAGCAAATGGCGTTCCGGTTCGTTGCTGCCCACCGTGCCCGGGCCTTTGCCAATGGTATACTGACCCGGTTGCAGGTGGTCAATGCGGAGGTAGCCGAACTTATCGGTCGCCGAGGCCAGCTTGTTTTTGAAATAGGTCGGATACTCCGCCCAGGAGTGGCCCGGGCCGGGGCGGTAAAGTAATCGCACGCTGTCTTCCGAAGCGCTGGTTTGGGCAAACAACCCGGCATCCAGCTGATCCGACTGACCGCGTCCATCGTAAAAAACCCCGGCATTGCAGTCGAAAGCGCCGGGAAACAGGCCATCGATGGTCCAGTAGCGACTGCTGATCGCAAAGCCCTGCGGGTTGCAGCCGGCAGTATCGGGATGCACGAAGTGGTGCTCCGCCCGGACGATTAAAGTGTCCGGCAGCACCATGGGCGTAAGGCTAATCTTGGCCGCGCTCAGGTTTTGGGTCTGGGTATTCTTCAGCACCACCTCGCCCTCGGAACGGGCCAGTAGCAGTTTTTGCCGGGTATTGACCCAGGCAAACAGCGGTATAAAAGGCAGCGAAAACTGGAAAGTAACCACGCTGTTTTCACCGGAGACCGTAGCGCTGCGGTACTGGCGCTCGTATTTGGCGTTGACAAATGTAAATTCGAGGGGCACCTGGTGATGAAAGTCCGGTGCACCGCGCAGTTTTTGCTTGACAAACAGGGTGCAGGTCACGAAGGTGTCGATGCTTGGGCCGGTCATTTGCAGGGAGTCCACTGAAAAATCGGCAAAGCCGGGGCTGAACACCCAATCTTTAAAGAAGTCGTGCAAGTCTTTACCGGTGGCAGCCGTCAACTTGTCCCTAAAACCGACGCTGCTCCAATCCTGAAAACTGGTGGCTGCCAGTGCTGCCCGGATGCCCTGCCGGAACAGCGTATCGCCCAGGTAACCGCGCAGGTTATGGGCCACTACCGCGCCTTTGCGATACACATGGTCGCCGTAGGTAATGCTGTGCGGAATGCCCGATACCGCGCGGTAGCCACCTTCGCTGACGTGGGTATTTTGCAGCACGTTCAGAAAATTATCGCGCACGGCAAGTCGAAAAGCCGTTTGGCCATACACGTATTCCGTGAATAAATGCTCCGAATACACCGCCCAGCCCTCGTTGAGCCACATATCTTCGGCGGTGGTGCAGGTGGCCAGGTCGCCCCACCAGTGGTGACTGAGTTCATGCGCCCAAAGCGTCTCGAAATTCAGCGTACCATCGATGGCGGAGCGCATGATGGCGATATTGGTGGCGTGCTCCATCGCCCCGGAATTGAAGGGCACCAGCGAGTAACCGATTTTCGGCCATTGGTAGGGGCCGTACCAGTCCTGAAAACACTGCACCGCCTGCGGCAAATGCTGGAAAGTCGCCTTCACTTTATTGGTATCGGCCGCGGCGGCAGCGATCTCGACCGGAATGTTCTCCATCGTTCGTTTCCAGGAGACATAGGGTCCACTGGCGTAGCAGGCCAGGTAGGCGGGGATGGGCTGCTCCAGTTTCCAGTGGCGGGTGAGTTTTCCATTTTGCAGGATTTCACTTTGCGAAATGCCGTTGCAGTAAGCCGGTCGGCCCGGCAAAGTCACGATAACGAAGTCGAAGGAAGAACGTTCTACAAAATTATCGAAGCAGGGGAACCAGGCCCGCCCGAACGAATGCGGATCGGCGGCGAAGCCCACGCCGAGGTTATAGTGATAGGGTGGTTGATGATACACGCCGCCCCATCCGCTGGCGTCCATCTTCGGCACACCATGATAAGTAATGGCCAGGGAAACGGTCGGACCCGGCGACAACGGTGCGTCAAAGGTGACCAGCAGCGCGGCCCCGCTCTGGCTGAAAGCGACGGAATTGCCGTTCAACTGCACGGCATCCACCGTCAGTCCCTCCAGATCGAGCCGGATGGACGGCACGTTGGCCACCTTGGCGGCCAGGGTAAGCACACAGTTGGCCTGGATCTGCGGCACATTCATTAAATCCAGCCCAATGGCCGTATGCTCGATGTCCAGCGAATCGCTGCGGGTGTCCGGGCCGGAGGGCGGCGCCAGGGCGGTTTTCCGGCCTTCGGCGCACCACTCGGCGGAGGGCAGCATGTGCTGGGCGGAGAGCCGGAGTGGAGCGAGCAGTAAAAGCAGGAAGAGGGTAGGGCGCATAGTGCCTCCGGTTTGGTGTTAAATGGTCAGATCGCTGTGGCGTAATATTGGACTTGTTGCGTATTAATAATCAGCTTCTAAAACAGCGTGCCTTCGCGCCTGGGCGGCACGGCTCCAATATGCTTGTAGGCTTTCTCCGTGGCTACCCGCCCCCGCGGCGTACGCTGCAAATACCCTTCCATGATCAAAAACGGCTCGTGCACCTCTTCAATGGTGCCGGATTCCTCGCCCACCGCCGTGCCGATGGTGGTCAGGCCTACCGGTCCGCCCTTGAACTTATGAATGATGGTGGTCAGAATGCGAATATCCATTTCGTCGAGGCCGCTTTCGTCCACGTCCAGCGCGGCCAGACCGTAGCGGGCGATGGTCTGATTGACCGTGCCGTCGCCTTTAATCTGGGCAAAATCACGGATCCGGCGCAGCAGGGCGTTGGCGATCCGGGGGGTGCCGCGGCTGCGGCGGGCGATCTCGTAAGCCCCGTCGTTGGAAATGGGAATGTCGAGGATGGCCGCCGAGCGGTGCAGAATGCCTTCCAGTGTGGCCACGTCGTAGTAATCCAAATGGCAATTAATGCCGAATCGCGCGCGGAGCGGCGAAGTAAGCAGGCCCATCCGGGTCGTCGCGCCGACCAGCGTAAACGGATTGAGGGCGATCTGAATGCTGCGGGCGTTGGGGCCGGAGTCGATCATGATGTCGATCCGGTAGTCTTCCATGGCCGAATACAGGTACTCCTCCACCACCGTGTTGAGCCGGTGGATCTCGTCGATGAACAGCACGTCGCCGGCATCGAGGTTGGTGAGCAGACCGGCCAGATCGCCGGCCTTTTCGAGCACCGGTCCGGAGGTCATTTTCAGGGAAGCGCCCAACTCGTTGGCCACAATATGCGAGAGGGTCGTTTTACCCAGTCCCGGTGGGCCGTGCAGCAGCACGTGATCGAGCGCATCACCGCGCTGCTTGGCCGCCTGGATGAACACCTGCAGGTTGTCCACAATTTTCTGCTGCCCGCTGAAGTCGGTCAGCAGTTTGGGACGCAGGGCCTTCTCCACCAGTTTTTCTTCGCCGACGGGCTCAGTGGCAAGTTCTTTTGACAAAGTGTGGTGGATGTTAAGGTTCGATGAAGGTTGATCAAGGTTTATAAAGGTTGATAATCGGCACTATGCCTGACAAAAATACGCAGCGTACCGGTATGCCTCTG